>NZ_JCBANC010000003.1:0-171975 GCF_059760815.1 Achromobacter sp. 1012554356
GGCGACCAACGTGGGCGCAGCAATCACCGGTTCCAACGGTGGCACCTTCACGCTGAACGCTGACGGTTCGTACTCGTTCAATCCTGGTTCGGCCTTTAACAACCTGGGCGCCAACCAGACGGCCACGTCGTCGATCACCTACACCGTCTCCGACGGCGAAGGCGGCACGTCGACCGCGACCTTGACGGTCACGATCACTGGCACCAACGACACCCCGATCCTCACCCCGGGCGTCACGCTGGATGACCAAGCCAACAACGACGGCCAAGCCATCACCCCGGTGAACATCTCCGGTCAGTTCACCGATGTGGACTCGGGCGATGTGCTGACGTACTCGGCCAATGGTCTGCCCCCGGGCCTGACCATCGATCCCAAGACCGGCATCATCTCCGGCACGCTCGACAAGTCGGCCTCGCAAGGTGGCAATGAAGGCGTCTACGCCGTCACCATCACGGCGACCGACAAGTCCGGCGCCTCGGTGTCGCAAGACTTCTCGTGGGACGTCAAGAACCCTGCCCCGACCGCGGTCAACGATTCGGGCAGCACCAAGCAAGGCGTCGGCCTCTCCGCCGATGCGGCGCACGGCGTGCTGTCCAACGACACCGATCCGGACGGCGACACCCTGCACGTCTCGGCCGTCAACGGCCAAGCGGCTGGCGTCGGCAAGGCCATCACCGGCTCCAACGGCGGCACCTTCACGCTGAACGCCGACGGTTCGTACTCGTTCAACCCGGGCTCCGCGTTCCAGCATCTGGCCAATGGCGCCAGCGCCACGACGTCGATCTCCTACACCGTCTCGGACGGCGAAGGCGGCCTCTCGACGGCGACGCTGACCGTGACCGTCACGGGCACGAACTCGGGTCCCACGTCGACCGTCATCGCCGACCAGACCGGCGTGGACTCGCAGACGGTCACGAGCGTGGATCTGTCCAGCCACTTCAAGGACGTGGACCTGGCGACCGGCGACAAACTGACGTTCAGCGCGTCCGGCTTGCCGAAGGGCCTGACGATCGATCCGAACACCGGCATCATCAGCGGCAAGATCGATCATTCCGCTTCGCAACTGGGCGGCACCGGCGTTCACACGATCACCGTCACCGCCACCGACAAGGCTGGCCTGTCGACGACCCAGACCTTCAAGTGGAACATCACGAATCCGCTGCCCCAGGCTCAGAACGACCAGGGCACGACGGACGAGGATACGACGCTGAGGGTGACGGACGCCAAGAAGGGCGTGCTTGCCAATGACGTGGATCCCGATGGCGACCCGCTGCAGGTTTCCGCTGTGGGCGGCAATGCCAACAGCGTGGGCAAGTCGATTGCCGGCCTGAATGGCGGCACGTTCACCATCAACGCCGACGGCACCTACACGTTCAACCCGGGCAACGACTTCCAGTACCTGAACGCCAACCAGACCGCACAGTCGTCGATCTGGTACACGGTGTCCGACGGCGAAGGCGGCACCAGCCAGGCCCTGCTGACGGTCACCGTCACGGGCAAGAACGACGTCGCCACGATCGGTGGCGCGGGCTCGGGCACGGTGTACGAGGACTCCCCGGCGTTTGCGAGCGGCAAGCTGACCGTGACCGATCCGGATGCCGGCCAGAGCTTCGTGCAGCCCCGCACCGCCGTGCAGGGCACTTACGGCACGTTCACCGTGGACGCCAACGGCAACTGGACCTACCAGCTCAACAACGCGCTGGCCGCCGTGCAGAACCTGAAGGCCGGCCAGACCCTGAGCGAAGTGTTCACGGTCACGTCCCAGGACGGCACCGCGACCAAGCCGGTCAACGTCACCATCGTGGGCACGAACGACGCGCCGATTTCGGGCGACGCGGAAGCGCACTCGACCGTCAACGCCTCGTACACGCTCAAGGTGTCCGACTTCCCGTTCAATGACGGCGTCGAAAATGACGGCTTCCAGAGCGTGGTCATCACCCGCATCCCGGGCGCCGGCGAAGGCACGCTGACCTTTGGCGGCCAACCCGTGACGGCTGGCCAGGTCATCTCTGTTGCCGACATCCAGTCGGGCAAGCTGGTGTTCACCCCGGCCACCGCGGGCGGCGATGCCACGTTCGACTTCTCGGTCCGTGATGCCGGCGGCACCGCGAACGGCGGACAGAACACCTCGGCCGAGCACACCTTCACGCTGTCCACGGACAAGCTGGCGGTGGGCAACAACACCTCCAACACGGACATCAACGGCGGTGGCGGCAACGACATCCTCGTGGGCGACCGTGGCGGTTCCGTGACGGCCGTCGAGCCGGGCAAGAACTACAACATCTCGCTCATCGTCGACGTGTCGGGCAGCATGACCGAGAAGATCGGCAACACGAACGTGACGCGGATCGCCCTGTTGAAGAGTTCGCTCGTCGCACTGGCCAATCAGCTGTCGAACCATGACGGCGTCGTGAACGTACGCCTCATTCCGTTCTCGGACAAGGCGCAGAGCGGTGTCACGATCAACAACCTGAGCAAGGCCAATGTCCAGCTGTTGCTCGACGCCATCGACGGATTGAAGGCCGACGGCAACACCAACTATCAGGACGCCTTCAACAAGGCCGTAAGCTGGTTCAACTCGCAGGTTTCGGGCGGCAAGGACGCGGATCACAACTACCAGAACCTGACGTTCTTCCTGACGGACGGCAACCCCAACGTCTACGGCACCAGCGGCAACCAAAGCAACGGCGCAATGCAGCAGGCCATCGATGCAGCCAAGCCCCTGGTGGATGGATCCGGCGTGCTGGTGGGTGGCAACAAGGTCGTGATGTATGGCATTGGCATTGGCACCGGGGTCAACAGCGACTACCTGCGGTTCTTTGACAATACCAACGCCACGGGCCAGGGTTCGACGAAGGTTACGGAAGGCAGCGGCTGCAACTCCTCGGAATACACCGTCAACGGTACGGTGGGTCAGCCCCAGATCGTCAACAGCGCCAACGAGCTGAACGCCGCTCTGCAAGGCGGCCAGACGACGACGGACCCGGCGCCGGTTTCCGGCGACACGATCCATGGCGGTGATGGCAACGACATCATCTTCGGCGACACCATCAACACCGACCATCTGTCGTGGACCGGCAATGCCGCAGGCAGCCATAACGGCCAAGGCTGGCAGGCGCTGGTGGACTACATGACCGCGCAGAAGGGCGGCGTCGCGCCGACGACCCTGGAGCTCTACAACTACCTGCAGCAGCACAGCGCCGAGTTCGACAAGGCCGGCGACACGCGCGGCGGAGACGACTTCCTGTACGGCGGCAAGGGCGACGACACCCTCTTCGGCCAAGGCGGCAATGACTACCTGCATGGCGGCGAGGGCAACGACACCCTCTACGGCGGCACGGGCAATGACGTCCTGGTCGGCGGCAAGGGCAACGACATCCTCGTCGGCGGCGCGGGCAGCGACACCTTCCGTTGGGAACTCAACGATCAGGGCACGGCGGCCGCACCCGCCGTCGACCGGATCAAGGATTTCTCGACGGCCACGCCCGCCAACAATGGCGACGTGCTGGACCTGCGCGACCTGCTGCAGCAAGAAGAGTCCAACCCGCTGACCAACTACCTGCAGGTCAAGAAGGAAGGCAGCAACACCGTCATCAATGTGAGCACCAATGGCGATCTCGCCCACAACATCGACCAGAAGATCATTCTGGAGAATGTGGACCTGACCAACAATGGTTCGCTGACCAGCGCCCAAGTCATCAATGACCTGATGAACAAGGGTAAACTGATCGTCGATCACAACTGACCCACGCGCCACGCGCTCCGGCCTTTGCGGGCCGGAGCGCGGCCTTTTGCCGGTATCCCATGCCCAAGCATTTTTTTGAACGCGACCAGCTTCTTGCCTGGTTCAAAGGAAACGCCGCCGCGGCCGACTACGTGGACATGGTGTGCCGCATTGCGCATCTCTGGGACGATCTCATCGACCGCGACAAGGAAGTCCCGGATGACGAGATCAACCAGGGCTTTTTCGAGGCGCTCATCAAGCTGCCGCGCAATCCGTTCTACCGCACGCATTTCGATCACCTGAACGCCGTGCTCATCAACGCCGTCTCCAACTGGCAGATCGCGACCAAGCTCGAGCGCGAGGGCGGTGACTACGAAAAAAGCATCGCGTTTGTCCTGCGCTCTTCCTATGCCGACCTCATCACGCAGTCCGCGCTGATCGTGGGCGGTGAAAAATGGGCCTGCCAGGTCGGCGAAGAGGTCCGCAAGGCGACGCACGGCGAAACCTTCGATGGCTACATCAAAAATCTGTCGCAGGAGGCCTCGGACCGGACGCGCATGAAGGCCGCCCGGCAGGCAAAGAACAGCTAGTCCGAGCATGACCGCCCGGGAGATCGGCATCGACATGCGGCGACATCATCCGCACACTGATTCATGCCTGGCCGCCGCCCGCTTCGGCTGAAACGGGCCATCAGCCTGGCATTGCTTGGCCTTGCCTGCTGGTGGGGCGGCAGCTTTGCGATCGAAGTCGATGCCGTCAAGCTTCAAAAGCTGTCGGCCAGCCGCTATGGCGCGAAAGGCGCCAGGTCGGTCGACAACTGGCTGCAACTGCTGCGCACCCCTGCCCCCGCAACTGACCGCGACCGTCTAACCGTCGCCAACGATTTCTGGAACCGCGCCCTGCTGTCTGGCGAGGATTCCATCATCTGGAAGCAAGCCGATTACTGGGCCACGCCGCTGGAGTCGCTGGGCAAGGGCGCGGGCGATTGCGAAGACTACGTCATCGGCAAGTACTTCACCCTGCTCTCGATGGGCGTGCCGGCCAACAAGCTGCGTTTCATCTACGTACGCGCCCGGATCGGCGGCGCGGCCAGCAGCAGCCAGGTGGCCCACATGGTGCTGGGCTATTACGAAACCCCGAATGCCGTCCCGCTCGTGCTGGACAGCCTGATCTCAACCATCCTGCCGGCCACGCAGCGGCGCGACCTGACGCCGGTTTTCAGTTTCAACGCCGACGGCGTCTACGTGGACGGCAAGGCGGCCGCCCCTGTCGACCGCCTAAGCCGCTGGCGCGACCTACTTCAACGCATGGAACGGGAAGGCATCCGCCCCTGATGTCCGGAAACAAGACTATGTCCATACTTCGTCAGCTACTGCTCAGTGTGACCCTCGCCATCAGCGTGATTTTGCTGGGGACGCTGGCGCTCAGCGTCAATTCGGCGCGCGAGTACCTGTCGGGCCAGCTCCAGGTGCAAAGCACCGACGCGGCCGTCTCCCTGGCCCTGTCCTTGTCACAACCGGCGAACAACGACCCGGTCGTGCAGGAACTGCTGGTGTCGGCGCTGTACGACGGCGGCCACTTCTCGCTGGTGCGCCTGACGGATCCCGACGGCAAGGTGCTGATCGAACGCAAGTCGACGGCCACCGCCGCTTCCGTGCCGGCATGGTTCCAGGCGCTGGCGCCGCTGGATAGCCAGGCGGCCAGCCACGCGGTCAGCGACGGCTGGCGGCAGATCGGCGAAGTCACCCTTATTGCCAACGACGCCTACGCCTGGGAAGCCCTGTGGCGCAGCAGCTTGAAGATGATCGCGCTGGTCGTGGGCGCGGGCATCCTGTGGGCCATGTTTGCCTTCGTGCTGGTCGGGTGGATCAAGAACCGCCTGCTGCGCGAGATCAGCGACCACGTCCGCGGCATCGGCCGCGACGCGCCGGGCGAGCAGGTCGAGGCACGCGTGCCGGAACTGTCCGGCGTGGTGCAGGCGCTGAACCAGACGCGCGAACGCATCCATGCCAGCGTCGAGGAACAGAACGCCAAGATCGAGTCGCTGGAACTGGAGCTGAACCAGGACCCGGTGACCGGCCTGCCCAACCGCAAATACTTCGTCAACGAGTTCCGGCGCGCGCTGGAAACCCGGCCGGCGTCGGGAACGTCGCGGATCGACGGCGGGCATGTGCTGGTGTTCCGCCAGCGCGACCTGGCCGACCTGAACCGCCATATGCCGCGCGAATTCATCGACCAGTGGCTGCGCACCGCCTGCGAACGCATCCAGGGCACGCTCAAGCGCATGCACGTCGCGACGCCCATGCTGGCGCGGCTGAACGGCTCCGACTTTGCGCTGCTGCTGCCCGGCTGCGCGGCGCCCCAAGCCATGATGGTGGCCGAGCAGGTGCGCGCGGATCTGCATGCCTCGCGCATTCCGGTTGGCGAGGGCCATCTGTGCCGCTGGGCGCAGGCCATGACCGATTACGGACACAGCAGCCAGGCTGGCGCCGTGCTCGCGCGTCTGGATTTTGGTCTGATGCGCGCGGAAAGCGCCGGCAACGACCAGGTCGTGATCGCCGGCGCCACCGACATGCAATCGCCGTCGGAAGCGGGCGAACGCGCCTGGAAGGACGCCATCCAGACGGCGCTGGAAAACCGGCAGTTCGAACTGTCGACGGAACCGCTGCTGGCGCTGGACGGTCACGTCGTGCGCACCGAAGCCATGCTGATGCTGCGCACCGCGCCCGACCAGGAACCTATCCCGGCCACCCTCTTCATCCCGCCGGCGGTGCGGCTGGATCTGGTGGCGGAATGCGATCTGGAATCCGTGAGGCTCGGCCTGGAATGGCTGGCCAGCCATTCGGGCGAATTGGCCGTCCGCGTGGCGCTGCCCTCGCTGCGGGGCCAGAAGTTCCTGCGCCAGCTCGCGTTGCTGCTGACCGAGAACCGCCCCCTGGCGCGCCGCCTGTACGTGGAAATCGACGCGCACGGGCTAGTGGAATGCCACGAACAGATCACCGCGTTTGCGCGCGTGGCCGCAGAATTCGGCGCACACATCGGCGTGCGCCGGCTGGCGCAGCAGTTTGGCGCGGTGGCGCAGCTGCATACGCTGCCGTTGTCCTACGTGAAACTGGGCGGGGGATTCGTGGGCGGCATGTCGCAGAGCCCGGGCAGCCAGCAATTGACCGCGTCGGTGCTGGAAACGGCCCGTTCGCTGGGGATTGCGGTCTATGCGGAAGACGTGCCGGACGCCGAGACGCAGCGCATTCTGCACGGTCTGGGGATCGAGATCATGCGCGGTCAGGGCGTCAGGACGGCGGGCCAGGTTTAGGCCGGGCCGGCGCCCCTGCGAGGGGGCGCCGCGCCGGCATCGCGCTTAGCGCGCGGCCTGGCCCTTGGACTGTTCGTACAGCGGCATCACCTTCTGCGCGGCCGTTTGCAGGTCGCTGATGCGCGAAGCGGCCGACGGGTGGGTCGACAGGATCTCGGGCGGCGCGCTGCCCTGGCTGGCCGCGCCCATCTTCTGCCACAGCGTCACGGCGGCGCGCGGATCGAAGCCTGCCCTGGCCGCCAGTTCCACGCCCATCCGGTCCGCTTCGGTCTCGTGCGTGCGGCTGTTGGGCAAGGTGAACATCACGCTGGTCAACTCACCGCCCAGGTCCGACGCCGCCGGGGATCCCGTGGCGATTGCCAACACCTGCAGGCCCAGGTCGGTCGCCATCTGTTGCGACACGCGCTCACGCGCATGTTCACGCAAGGCGTGGGCGATTTCGTGGCCCAGCACCGCGGCCAGTTCATCATCGGTGGGTTTGATCTGCGAGATCAGGCCGGTGTAGACGGCGATCTTGCCGCCGGGCATGCACCAGGCGTTGACCTCGTTTTGGGACAGCACGTGGACTTCCCATTTCCAGTTGGCCGCATCCGGACGGAACACGCCCGCCTGTGCGATCAGGCGCTGCGAGATCTCGCGCACGCGCGCAAGCTGCTTGGCGTCGCGATCCAGCAGGCCCTTGTCCTTGGCTTCCTGCAGGATCTGGGCGTACTGCTGGTTCGCTTCCTGTTCCAGCGCCTGCGCCGGCACCATGCTGGACATGTATTGCTTGCGGTCGACGCCCACGGCGCCTGACTGCGTGGTGTTCATGCCGGTGCAGCCTGCCAGCACGGCCAGCGACAACACGGCCCCGGCATTGCGCAGAAAATGACGCTTCTGTTTCATGTCGGCCTCCAAGCCAATTCAACAACGGGAAAACGTATCAGACGGGGGCCGCGCCGCATTGTCCGCGATGGCGCAACGCGTGGTCGATCAGCACAAGCGCCAGCATGGCCTCGGCGATCGGCGTTGCGCGGATGCCCACGCACGGGTCGTGGCGGCCCAGCGTCTGCACCATCACCGGCTCGTTGGCGCGGTTGACGGAGCGGCGCTCGACGCGGATGCTGGACGTGGGTTTGATCGCGAGCGACACGGTAATGGGCTGGCCGGTCGAAATGCCGCCCAACACGCCCCCGGCGTGGTTGCTCAGGAAGCCATCGGGCGTGATCTCGTCGCCATGTTCCGACCCGCGCTGCGCGATGCAGTCGAAGCCGGCGCCAATAGAAACCCCCTTAACCGCGTTCAGACCCATCATGACGTGGGCAATGTCGGCGTCCAGGCGGTCGTAGATGGGCTCGCCCCAGCCGGCCGGCAGGTTCTCTGCCACGACTTCAATGCGCGCACCGATGGAATCGCCGTCCCGGCGCAACTGGTCCATGTAGGCTTCCAGTTCGGGGACGACCTCGGCGTTGGGCGCATAGAAGGGATTGTTGGGCACTTCGTCCCACGAAACGAACGGGATGGCGACAGGGCCCAGTTGGCTCATGTAGCCGCGGACCTTGACGCCGTATTGCTCGGCCAGCCACTTCTTGGCGATGGCGCCGGCTGCCACGGTGGGCGCGGTCAGCCGCGCCGAGGAACGTCCGCCGCCGCGCGGGTCGCGCACGCCAAATTTGCGCCAGTAGGCAAAATCGGCGTGGCCCGGGCGGAAGGTGTCCTGGATGTTGGAGTAGTCCTTGCTGCGCGCGTCGGTGTTGCGGATCAGCAGCCCGATCGGCGTGCCGGTGGTGACCCCTTCGTAGACGCCGGACAGGATCTCGACCTGGTCGGCTTCCTGGCGCTGCGTCACGTGGCGCGAGGTGCCCGGGCGGCGGCGGTCCAGTTCGAACTGGATGTCGGATACGTCCAGGGCCAGTCCGGGGGGACAGCCGTCCACGACGCAGCCGATGGCCGGCCCGTGGGATTCGCCGAAATTCGTGACGGTAAAGAGAGTACCTAGGGTATTGCCGGGCATAAGGAGTCAACAGGTCGGGTTTGCAAGCAACCCCGATTATGACACCGCCGCAGCCAAAGCCTGGATTTCAGCGGCGGGCGCCGGGCGCCCCAGCAGAAAGCCCTGCATCACGCGGCATCCCAACGACTTCAGGATTTCGCGCTGCCCTTCGGTTTCGACGCCTTCGGCCACGACCGGCAGGTGCATCGCCTGGCACAGGCCGAACAGGGCGGAGACCACTTCGCGGCTGCCGGCGTCCGATTCCAGGGCGGAAATGAAGCTGCGGTCGATCTTGACCCAGTCGATGGGCAGATGGCGCAGATGGTTCAGGCTGGAATAGCCGCAGCCAAAGTCATCCAGCGCCACGCCGATGCCCATCTCGCGCAGCGTGTTCAGGATCTTCACGTGCCGCTCGTAGTGCAGGATGAAGATAGATTCGGTGATCTCCAGCACCAGCTTGCGCGGCGACAACCGGGTGGCGGCCAGCACGTCCGACACAAGCTGCACCAGCCCGTCTTCGTTCATCTGCTTGACCGACAGGTTCACGTGGACCCGCCACGCCGTCGGCCACAACGCCGCCTGCGTGCACGCGCGCTCCAGGATCCAGGCGCCCAGCGGCACGATCAGGCCGCTGCGCTCGGCCAGTTCGATCGTCACGGCGGGCGACACACTGCCCAGCACGGGATGATGCCAGCGCAGCAGCGCTTCGCACCCCTGCACCACGCCGGTCGCGCTGTCGCAAACCGGCTGGTAATAGAGTTCGAACTGTTCCATGGCCGGCGTCGTCAGCGCCAGTCTCAAGTCGTTTTCCAGGCCCTGCTGGTCCCGCTGCCGCGCCAGCAGCCGGAAGTCGAAGAGATTCCAGCCCTCGCCGCCCCGATCCTTGAGCGGCACCATCGCCACCTGCACGCAGCGTTGCAATTCCTCGACGCTGCGGCCGTGGGCGGGATACAGGGCCGCGCCAATCCGGAAGACGGCAATCAGGGGACGCGCGCCCAATTCATACGGCGCGCTCAGGTCGGCGAGGAGCTTGGCGGACACCTGGGCGGCGCCCTCCTCGTCCACGCCGGGCACACAGACGGTGAACGAATCGGTCCCGGTGCGCGCGGCCATCCCGCCAAGCGTGCGTGCGACCAGGCTGATGCGATCCGCCACCTGAACCAAAAGCGCCTGGTCTTCGCCGGCGCGCAGCATGGCGCTGATCTGTGCGTAGTGTTCGAAACTGACGAGAAAAAAGGCGCCACGGCGCGTCGTGCCCTGCGGCTGGCCCAGCCAGACACGCACGCGACGATGCAACTCCTGTTGGCTAAGGAGGCCGGTCAGTTCATCCCGCGTCAGGCGGCGGCGTAGCGCACGCTCCCGGCGGAAGAACAGCAGACTGATCGCTGCAAGTGCGCCCGCGAGCGTCAGGCACAGTGCGAGCAGGTAACTCTCACGCACGGAGCCCCCCTATCCAAAAGCCCCCGGCGTTGCGACCCGATCTCGGGCCCGGGGGCTGTAACATATTTTAAATTATGCATTGTTTTCGCAAAAAAACGCCACATTTCGGAGGCAACGCGCCCCTTTCTCCTGACTTTCTTTGGATCCGATGGTGCTCGTAGCGGTCATGGCGGGGTCCTGGATTGGCGGTCGCTGGCCAGTCCTCTCGCCATGCCTCGACCCATCTACGACACCGCAACCCCAAAAATTAATACGCAGTGTCTCAATAGTTCTCAAACGGGCAATTCTCACGAACGAAATAATTGCACACCTTGTCTGATATAACCGAGGATTTCGTAATATTCTGTGCGTTCTGTGACAGGTCCCATTACAGTGTCAGCGTTGTCGGCTGTCGTTTCGTAACGTGTGTCACGTTTGATATCCAGGTCCCGGAAGCGACTCGCAAGTTCATGCCCACCCTACGCCGGCTGCTTTTATGCTCCGCCCTTCTGATCGGCTTCATCCTGCTGGGCGCCCAAGCCCTCGGGATGCTGGCGGCCCACCGCTATCTGAATACGCAGCTCGCCCAGCAAAGCGAATCGGGCGCGAACGCGCTCGCGTGGGCCTTGTCGCACAGTTCGGGCAGCCACCGCGAGCAGGTTGAGCTTGCCGATGAACTGTTCGGGCAGGGCCTGTATGCGCTGGTCAATATCACGAACGAAGGGAGCGGGCTGCGCGTAGAGCGCCGGGCGGGGCCGGCTGCCGCCGGCCGGGAGCGCGACTGGCGCGCCGCCTGGCTGAATATGGAAGCGCCGGCCGCTTCCCGGCCGTTCGTCATTCCGGGCGGCCAAGCCAAGGGCACCCTTACGGTGCAGGCCGACGCGCGCCTGGCTCGCGACACCCTCTGGCAAGGCGGCGTCCGGGTGCTGGGTCTGGTGCTGGCCGCCGCCGCCTTCTGGGCGCTGTTCGCCACCAATCTCGTGCGATGGATCGAGGCCCGCACGTCCCGCGACATCTGCGAACGTGTGCGCGCCCTGGCTCCCGGCGCCGACGCGCCGCTGAGCGGTTCGTGCGAAGTGCCCGGCGTGGATCAGGCGCTGGTCGACGCGCAGCGCCGTGTCGCCGCCACCGTCGAGGAACAGAATGCCCGCATCGAATCGCTGCAAAGCGAGATCTACCGGGATCCCATCTCGCGTCTGTCGAACCGCAAGCACTTTGTCGACCAGTTCAGGCTCGCGCTGGCCGACAAATCCGACGAGGCCGGCGGCCATCTGCTGATGTTCCGCCAGCGGGACCTCGCACAAATCAACCGCCACCTGTCGCGCGCATTCACTGACCAGTGGCTGCGCTCATCGTCGGACCGCCTGCGCAAGCTCGTGCAGGAATTCGGCGGCCCGGGCACGCTGATCGCCCGGATCAGCGGATCGGATTTCGCCCTCTTGCTGCCGCGCACATCGGCGCCGCAGGCCAGCGTGCTGGCCGAACGCGTGCGGCGCGAGTTGCGGTCGCTGCGCGTGCCCATGGACAAATACGGGTGGTGCCGCTGGGCGCTGGCCATGGCGGCGTTTGCCCCGGGCGACAACATGAGCGACATCCTGGCGCGTCTGGACCACGCACTTATGTGCGCCGAAAGCGCGGACGACGACCAGATCACCCCGGCAAGCCAGGCCGCCGACAGCACCCGCATCGGCGAATACAGTTGGCACGACGCGCTGGTCACGGCGCTGGAGCAGCACCGGTTCTCACTGTCTGCCCAGCCCCTGCATGACCTGTCCGGCGCCTTGCTGCACCACGAGGCCTGCCTGACGCTGCACGATGCCTCCGGCACCGATCCCGTGCCTGCCTCGATCTTCATGCCGCCAGCCGTGCGCCTGGGCCTGTCCGCCGAATGCGATATCCAGGCGATCCGCCTTGGCCTGGACTGGCTGTTCACCCATGACGGCGCGCTCACAGTGCCGGTATCGCTCGCCACTCTTGCGCAAGGATCGTTCTTCGCGCGCCTTGAACGCATGCTCGAGGACCGGCCCGCACTATCCACGCGCCTGATCCTCGAAGTCGACGCCGCAGGTCTCGTCGAACAAGGCGCCGACGTGCGCCAGCTCTGCGACATCGTCACGGGCGCCCGCGGACGAGTCGGGGTATCGCGGCTGTCGCAGCAGTTTGGCGCCATGGAGCACCTGCATGAATTCCCCGTCTCGTACGTGACGCTGAGCGGCAGTTTCATCAGCGGCATCCTGCAAAGCCCCGGCAGCCAGCACCTCGCGGCCACCGTGGTCACGACCGCGACGACGCTCGGCATGGCGGTCTATGCGGCCGACGTGCCCGACTCGGCCACGCAGCTCGTACTGGAAGAAATCGGCGTCCGTGCAATAAGCGGGCCTGTCGTAAACTCCGCCCGCGCGCATGACCTTGCGCACGATCACCAATGGGTTCCTAGTTGACGGAAGTATTGCTTCTTCGCACCCGCTGGCGTTTGCGCCGCCCTCGCGCAAGCCAGCCCGTCGCCTTCCGGACATCCGTCCGGTCGGGAATCGGGCTGCTGCTGTGCGCCTTCTTCTGGCCGGCCTACGCGCTCGCTTATGGGTTGAATGCCGACGCGCTGAATGCCGGCACGCTGACTACCGGCTATGACAACCTGCACTCGGGCCTGACCGCCGGCGTTGCAATCGCCTGCGCGATGGCATGCGGCGTGGCCTGGGCGCATACGCGCAACGCCCTGTATGCGGCGGGTGTGGCCTTCGCGCTGGTCGAAGGCCTGTTCCGTTCCCTGCCCGATCTGATGCCGCCCGGCGCGCTGCAGGCCGCCTCCTATGCCGCCCTGCTCGCCCTGACCTCGCCCCTGCTGCAGGGATCGCGCATTGCGGCCGGATTGGGCGCCGCGTGCCGGTGGGTCTGCATCGCACTCTCGGGCGTGGCGGCGCTGGCGTTGATCTTCGTGTACGAAACCGAATCGGGAATGCTGCCGGCGGCTATCGCCGGTGTATGCGCGGCGCTCAGCGTGCCGTTGGCGCTGTGGTTCCTGGCCAGCGCGGTACGGCAGCGGTCCGGCCGCCCGGCCAACCTGGCGCTGATGCTTGCCTTTGGGGTATCAGCCTGGATCCTCGGACACGACGCTTGGCGCGCAAGCGGGGCAGACGCCGCGGATGCAAGCTTCGAAGTGCTGAGACTGATGCTGGTGTCAGGCACGCTCGTGTGGCTGGCTCTGGAGGCATCCAACCGCGCCGCACCCGCGCCAAACAAGAGCGCCAGCTCCGACGCCGAACATCTGGCGCAAGGCGAACTGCGCCTGGCCGAACTTGCCGGCGCGCTGGACACGCAGCGGCAGATGAACGCGCTGATTTCGCACGAGTTGCGCGCGCCCCTGGCCACCATCAGCGCCGCGGCGCAATCCCTGGACATGATTCTCTCGGACAGCGGCGAAACCGTGGACACGCGGCTGGCGCGCATACACCGGTCGGTCGCACGCATGACCGAACTGATGGATCAGTTGTTGAACCAGGATCGCCTCGAGGAACACGCCTGGAGCCCGCGCGGCGAACAGACCGACATGGCCGAACTGGCGCGCGACGTGGTGAACGCCATGCGCCCGGATACCGCCCATGCCTTGGTGCTGGAAGCGCAGGCGCCGCAGCCGGTGTTCTGCGATCGCCCGCTCACCAGCGTCGTCGTGCGCAACCTGATCCACAACGCCATCAAGTATTCGCCGGCCAACGAGCCGGTGCGGATCGAAACAGGCCACACGCGGGTTGGCGACACATTCATGACGTGGGCCGCCGTGGTGGACCGTGGGCCCGGTATCGGGGAAGATGAGCAGGCTCGGATCTTTGAACCGCGCTTTCGGCGGTCCGCGCACCGCGAAACTCAGGGCATGGGGATAGGGCTGTACCTGGCCCGGCGCATCTGCCAAAGCCAGGGCGGATCGCTGACGATGCAAAGCAAGGTGGGCGTGGGCACGCGCTTTGTCATCACCCTGCCCGCCAGCGCGCCGTCAGCTTAGGCGCTGAGGTCGCTTAGGCCCGGAGGTGGCCTAAGCCGCGAACACGTAGCCCTGGCCGCGTACCGACAACACCGGCAGCTTAAGACCGGCGCTCTGCGCCTTGGCGCGCAAACGGCTCACCAGCACGTCGATGCGCCGCAATTCAAACCCGCCCGGACTGTCGGGCAGGAAGAGTTCGGCCAGTGCCTGGCGGCTGACGGCGCTGCCTGCTGCATCCATCAGCGCAACGAGGAACGTCCGTTCCTGCGCGCTCAGGTGCAGCGATGCGCCATCGGGCGCCACAAGAATCCAGCCGCCGTCCTGCAGCGACCAGTTCGTATCCGCCGAGGCGCGCGTTTCGGCGTCGGCCGGGCGCGGCGCCTTGGCCAGCCGCATGCGGCGCGCCAGGCTGCGGATGACCGAGCTGAGTTCCAGCAGATCCACCGGCTTGGTCATGTAGACGTCGGCCCCGCCTTCCAACCCGCGGACGCGGTCTTCCAGCGCGCTGCGGCCCGTCAGCATGACGATGCCCACCGGGCTCAGGGCGCGCAGGCGGGTCGCGACGGAAAAGCCGTCTTCGCCGGGAAGATGAGCGTCGAGAATGACGATGTCGCACGGCTGTTCCTGCAGGCGGCGGTAAAACGCCACTGCATTGTCACAGGCGAACGCCACGCGAAAGCCGTAGCCGCCCAAGCCCAACGCCAATTCCTCACGGAAGTCGGCGTCGTCCTCAAGCAGACCTATACATAGCAAACCATCTGCACCAGGCATATTCAGAGTGCTTTACATTGAAATTGTCGACAAACCCCTGGAGCGCCCACGCAACAAAAATGCCCCGGAGCCGGCAATCTTACGACTTTTACAATAGAAACGAATGATTGCAGCGAAAAAAACGGCGATATTTCACATTTTTGCCAAGGATTTTCCTTAATCCCGGCAATAACGCGTGATTAATACCGCCGACGATATCGCAAATCCATCCTCAGGACGAGCAACTCACTTCAATTCCGCCCGCCCAATCGGGCGGCAAGCCGGCATAGCGTTCAAAACCGTCCTGCGCGACGAACGGATTGCGCAGCAGTTTCATGAGCGTTTCAATTTCGCTGGCGTCGCCAGCTTTGGCCGCGCGAATCGCCTCTTCCGCCAGATGGTTACGCAGCACATATAACGGATTCACGCCATTCATGGCGGCCGCCGTTTCCGCGGCGGGCCTTCCGTCCTGTGCATGGCGTGCCAACAGGCGGTCAAGCCAGGCGCCGGCGGCGGGCCGGTCAATAAACAAATCTTCAAAACCGCTGCGCTGCCCTTGCGTGGCATCGGCCAGCCGCCGCCACGACAGCGTAAAGTCCGCCTGATTGGCGTCCATCAGTTTAAGCAGATCGTCCAGCAGCGCTTCATCTTCCGGCCGCCACGCCGCCAATCCCATCTTGGCGCCCATCTTGTCATGGAAGGCGCGCGTAAAAATGGCTTCGAATTCGTCCAGCACCGCCCGAAGCGCGTCGGCGTCCTGGACCAGCATGTGCAGACTGCCGCCCAGCCGATACAGGTTCCACAGCGCCACGGAAGGCTGCCGATTCCAGGAGTAGCGTCCCTCGGCATCCGAATGGTTGCAAATATGGCCCAGCCGGAATCCGTCCATGAAACCATAAGGACCGTAATCCAGCGTCAGCCCCAGGATCGACATATTGTCGGTATTCATGACGCCGTGGCAAAACCCGACTGCCTGCCAGTCCGCCATCAGCAACGCCGTGCGCCGCGTGACTTCCCGCAGCAGATTCACGTACCGTGCGGTATCGGACGCCGAATCCCCCATCTGCACCTCGCGGCATTCTGGGTAGTAGCGGTCGATCACATAATCGGCCAGCGTTTTCAGCAGGTCGGGCTGGCGCCGCGACGACCAATGTTCAAACGAGCCGAATCTGACAAAACTGGGCGACATCCGGGTCACGATCGCCGCAGTCTCGACGGTCTCGCGCATTACCGGATCATCGGAGACAACCAGCGCCAGGGCACGCGTGGTGGGCACGCCCAGCCCGAACATGGCCTCGCTGGCCAAATATTCGCGCACGGACGACCGCAACACGGCCCGCCCGTCCCCCATTCGCGAATACGGCGTCATGCCGGAACCCTTGAGCTGCAGCTCCCAAGCGCCCGCGGGCCCTTGAACTTCCCCCAGGAGATGCGCCCGTCCATCGCCAAGCTGACCCGCCCACACCCCGAACTGGTGGCCGCTATAGACGGCCGCAAGCGTATCGCCGCCCGGCATAGGTTGGCCGCCGGAAAATACCTGCAGGAATTCGGGGGTGGTCAGGACCGACGGATCCAGGCCGATCAGAGCGGCCGCCTGCTCGTTGGCATGCAGCAGACGAGGATTGTTCAGCCCACGCGGCGCCAGCCGGGTGTAGAAGGCTTCGGGCAGAGCTGCAAAAGAATTGACGGCTTGCAGTTCGGACAGGGACAGGGCGTTCATGCGCGTTGACTCCGGGCAGCGCGCTTGGCGGGCCGCACATAGAAGATGGCGCTGAGGAAAAAGGTGGTGGACAAGATGATCTCGCCCCACGCCATCAAGACGGACAGCGGCGCCGGATCCGACATGGCGCGCACCACGCCTTCCATCAGATACAGCAGCGACAGCATGGCCGCCCACTGATAAGTGTAGAGATTGCCGCGCACGATGCCGCGCAGCGGAAACGCCAGCGGCAAGGCTTTCAGCAGCATCCAGGAACCGCCCGGCCGCACGGGCGCCACCACGGTTTCCCAGGCGACGCACAACACGATCAGGGCAAACAATGAAACCGAGGCCACGAGGCGCAGGCGGGGGTTGAGTTCGGGATTCATGCTGCTATTATCGCCTGATGAATCGCCCCGCCGAGCCCGCCGCCGCTACGCCGGCGGTCAAAGAACGACCAACCTCGCGCATTTCCCGGGTCGCGAGGACCGGACGCGTATTTCGTTTCGTCGTCCAACGCGCCAACGAAGAAAAGCTGCTGCAGGTCGCCTCCAGCCTCACCTTCACCACCGTTCTGGCAATCGTCCCCATGCTTGCGGTGGTGCTGTCGCTGTTCACGGCCTTTCCCGTATTCCAGGAATTCCGGGTCGCCCTCGAGGACTTCCTCACCACCAGCCTGATGCCGCCGTCCGTCTCGGACAACATCATGGACTACCTGAACCAGTTCGCCCATCAGGCATCGCGCCTGACCGCGATTGGCGGGGCGTTCCTGCTGGTCACGTCGCTGCTGCTGATCATGACGATCGACCAGGCCTTCAACGACATCTGGCGCGTCTCGCGCCAGCGCCCCTTGCCGCAACGGGCGCTGGTGTACTGGGCCATCATCACGCTTGGTCCCGTTCTGGCGGGCGCCAGCCTGTGGGCGACTTCATTCGTGGCCCGCGAATCGTTGGGCCTCATCAAGGACGTGCCCGAAGTCATCAGTGTCATCGTCTCGTTCATTCCGCTGGTGCTGACCGGCCTGGGCTTTGCCGCGCTGTTCGTTGTCGTGCCCAACCGCGACGTGCTGTGGCGCGACGCGTTGGTCGGGGGCTGCGTCACGGCCATCGTGCTGGAAATCATGAAGTCCGCGTTCGCCTTCTACCTGACGCGGTTTCCCACCTACACGGTCATCTACGGCGCGTTTGCCACCCTGCCCATCTTCCTGCTGTGGATCTACCTGTCATGGCTGGCCGTGCTGCTGGGCGCAACGCTTGCCTCCAGTGCGCCGCTGATCCGGCTGGGACGCTGGCACATCAACCGTTATCCGGGCGCCTCGTTCGTCGATGCGCTGGACGCCCTGCGCGCGCTGCGCCGCGCGCAGTTGTCGACGCCCGGCGGTGTGGCCGCCAACACGCTGGCTTCGCAACTGCGGCTGCATCAGGATGAACTCAATGAAGTCCTGGAAACGCTGAGCACGATGGGACTGGCCACCCGCAGTCCCGACGACAACTGGATGCTGACGTGCGACGCGCGCGAGACCTCGCTGGCGCCTGTCGTGGATCGCTTTCTGCTGGACCGAAGCCAATCTCGCGTTCGCAACGACCCCGACATCCTGCGCATCGTATCGTCCGTAAATTCGCCGCAAACCACGCCAACGCTGGAAGAACTCTGCGGAGAAGCGCAAAATACCGGAAATGGAGTCGCCCCAGTGCTGCAACTGGAAGCGAACAAGAAATAGCAAAGCATAGGGCGCAGTCCGCCCCCAGGAGATACCGATGTTGAAGGTCAGTGAGATTTTGCGCGTCAAGGGCGATACGCTCTATACGGCGTCGCCCGACATGCCCGTGGCCCAGGCCGTGCAAACCATGAGCGAACAAGACATAGGCTCGCTGGTCATCATGGAATTCGGCACCCTGACCGGCATGCTTACATTCCGCGAAATCATCCGCCACATGCACGCGCATGGCGGCGCGGGCGATACGACCATCCGTTCCATCATGGACGACGCGCCCGTCAGCGTTTCGCCCAACACCAGCGCCGACGAAGTCCAGCGCCTGATGCTGGAAAAGCACGCCCGCTACATCCCCGTCATGGACGGCCCCACGTTGATGGGCGTCATTTCGTTCTACGACATGGCGCAGGCTATCGTCGCGGCCCAGCAGTTCGAAAACAACATGCTGAAGGCCTACATTCGCGATTGGCCCGCCGAAAGCGCGGAACCGGCCCAGTCCTGAACCAGCCGGCGCCATTGCAGCGCCGGCCGCGGGTTCACATCCCGGCGGGCGCGGACTCGCGCGTGGCGTCTCGTGCGCCCGGCGCATGACGCTGGCTGCGCCACGCGTCATAGATCAGCTCCGGGTTGTTCGCGGCCAGCAAAGCCGGATCCGACAGCATCCGGCGCCACCGGCGCGCACCCGACTGGCCGTTCACCAGTCCCAGCATCGGCCGCGTCATCACTCGCAGCGGCACGCCCTTGGCAACCTGCCGCGCGGCGTATTCCGTCATGGCGTCCACGACCTGCGCATCGCTGGGCAGCCGCACCGACGGCCACAACTGCATTGATACCTCAGACAGCACCCGCGGCGTATGCCAAGCGGCACGCCCGAGCATCACCCCATCAAAGGCCTCGGCCGCTTGCACCGACTGCCCGGCGTCGGCCAGTCCGCCATTGAGCACAAAGGTGCAATCCGGAAAATCGCGCTTCAACTGCGCAACCACGTCATAGCGCAGCGGGGGGACTTCGCGATTGTCCTTGGGCGACAAGCCCTTGAGCACCGCATTGCGCGCATGCGCGATGAATACGCGGCAGCCGGTGTCATAGACCTTGCCCACGAAATCGCGCACGAATTCATACGATTCGTTGTAGTCCAGCCCCAGGCGGTGTTTGACCGTGACAGGAATGTCCACGGCGTCCTGCATGGCCTTCATGCAGTCGGCCACGAGCGCCGGCTCGGCCATCAGGCAGGCGCCAAAGGCGCCCTTCTGCACCCGTTCGGACGGGCATCCGCAATTCAGGTTGATTTCGTCATAGCCCCATTGCTTGCCCAGCTTGGCGGCATGCGCCAGCGCGTCGGGCTCGCTGCCGCCCAGTTGCAACGCAACGGGATGCTCGGCCTCGTCAAAGTCCAGGTGGCGGGCCACGTTGCCGTGCAGCAGCGCACCGGTGGTGATCATTTCGGTGTACAGGCGGGCGCGCGGCGCGAGCAGCCGGTGAAAGTACCGGCAATGGCGATCAGTGACGTCGATCATCGGGGCGACGCAAAGCCGCCAGTCGGGGGAGTCCAAGAATCACTCTACAAAACAAGGGGATGCGGTATTTTACGGTGCTTGGCGACATTCTGCCCGCCGGGTTCGGCGGACCACCAGGAACGGCGGCCAGAGGCTGCCCGCCATGTGGTCTAAAATTGCGGCGCCGCGCCCCTGCACGCCCGTGCGCGCGTCCGTTCAACCCTCATACCGAAGATCCATGGCCGTATTCACCCCCGTATCCGATGACGACGCGCGCGCCCTGCTGGCGCATTTCGATCTGGGCGAGTTCGTCTCGCTTCGAGGTATTACGGCGGGTATCGAAAACACCAACTATTTTCTGTACACGACGCGCGGCGAATATGTCCTGACGCTGTTCGAGGTGCTGACGCAGGCCCAGTTGCCCTTTTACATTGAGCTGATGTATCACCTGGCCGAACGCGGCATCCCGGTGCCGCAGCCGCAGACCCTGCGCGACGGCACCCGCCTGACCACGCTGCACGGCAAGCCGTGCGCCATCGTCTCGCGCCTGCCCGGCGGCTACGAGCCGGCCCCAGGCCCCGCCCACTGCGCGCTCGCCGGCGCCACCCTCGCCCGCGCCCACGTCGCGGCGCAAGACTTTCCGATTCACCAGCCCAACCTGCGCGGGCTTTCGTGGTGGCTAGAGACCGCGCCCAAGGTCATGCCCTTCCTCAGCCCGGCCCAGGCCGAACTGCTGACGTCCGAGCTGGCTGCGCAGCAGGCCGCCACCAAGACGCCCGCATGGCAGGCCTTGCAGTCCGGCCCCGCCCACTGCGACCTGTTCCGGGACAACGTCCTGTTCGCAGGCACATTCGAGGATCCGCTCATGGGCGGCATCATCGACTTCTATTTCGCGGGCTGCGACACCTGGCTATTCGACGTTGCCGTCAGCGTCAACGACTGGTGCATCGATCGCGACACCGGTGAATTCATCCCCGAGCTTGTGCAATCCTGGCTGGCCGCCTACGCCGCGGTGCGCCCGTTCACCGAGGCCGAGCGCGAAGTCTGGCCCCAGATGCTGCGAGCGGCTGCCCTGCGTTTCTGGCTGTCCCGGTTGTATGACTTCTTCCTGCCCCGCCCGGCGCAGACGCTCAAACCGCACGACCCGCGCCACTTCGAAAGAGTGTTGCAAGCGCGCCACCGCTCGGAACTGCCCGTCTTGCCGTAACCGCTACGCCCCCCATAATGGGAACAGCATCCCCTATTTGAGAGACCTCCCCTCTAGAGAGCCATGCAAGCAGCATTTCTACCCGCGACGTCCGGCTGGCTTTGGGTCCGCGACGGATTCCGTCTGTTCCGCAAACAACCCCTTGCCATGTTCACCTGGGCCATGGCCATCAGCCTGCTCGTCGTCTTCGCTTCGGCAACGCCACCCATCGGCCCGATGCTCGTCGTGGCCCTGATGCCCATCATCACCCTGATGACGCTGTCCGCGTGCAAGCACGTAGAGGCCGACCGCGTCATGCTGCCGTCCATGTGGGGCAAGCCCCTCAAGCAGCCGGGCGTGTTCCGCAAGCTGTTCCTGATGGGTGTGTTGTATGCCGGCACCTGCCTGCTGATGGGCCTGGCCATCTTCCTGCCCTTCTCCGACGCGATGATGGAAGGCATGCGCATCGCCTCGGTCGAAAAGAGCATGGAGCCGATTCTGTCGGCCATGGCCATGCCGCTGATGCTGTTCGCGATCTGCTACGTGGTGATCGCAGCGCTGTTCTGGCACGCGCCCGTGCTGGTGGCTTGGCACGGTCTGCGCCTGACTCAGGCCCTGTTCTTCTCCGGCATCGCCTGCTGGCGCAACAAGCTGCCGTTCCTGGTGTACGGCATCTGCTGGATCATGGTGTTCCTGTTCATCGACCTGTGCGCCGGGCTGCTGGTTGCCGTCGGGTTGTCGCCTCAGTTTGCCGGCACGCTGCAGATCCCGTTCAACATTGCGGCGGGCGGCGTTCTGTACTGCAGCTTCTATCCGGCCTATACCTCCGTGTTCGGCATCCAAAGCGCCAGCACGCATCTCGACAACGGCGACGGCGCGCAGGCATAACGCTACCCGCCACGGTGCAAGCGCCGGCCGCAGTCTCACCACCCGGCCGTCCTGGCCGATAAACGCCACGTCGATGGCGTAACGCATGCCGAAGGTATGCACCGCGGCGCAGGGAGTCAGCAGCACGCCTGCCCGCGGCCCCGGCGGGGCCCTTCCCAGCAACCCGCGCATCCGCCCCCACCAGTGATTCACCATCAGCAATCGCAGACGCCCTTTGCGCAATGACATGGGGCGGCTCATTGCACGCTCTGCAGCAGCTGGACCGCAATGGGAAACGCCAGCACGATGAACGTGCACGGAAAGATGCAGCCGATCAAAGGCAGCAGCATCTTCACCGGCGCCTGCATCGCCAGCTGCTCGGCCCGCGTGTGGCGGTCGCTACGGCACTGCGCCGCTTGCGCGCGCAAGACCGGCCCCAGACTGGCCCCAAGCGCCTCCGCCTGCGCCAAGGCTGCCGCCCAATTGCGTGCCAGCGCACTGTTGCTGCGCTCGGCCAACGTCTTGATCGCCGCGGTTCTGGACATCCCCGCCCGCATCTCGGCCAGCGCATCGGCCAGGGCGTCGCACAGCACGCCCGGCGGCCCGCTCTGCGCCGCCAATTGCAGCGCACCCTGGACGCTCAATCCGGCTTCGACGCACAGCGTCATCATGTCGAACACGAAGGGCAGATCCCGCTCGATGTCGCGGCATCGCTGTGTGCCCAGGCCCTTCAACCACAAGACCGGCGCCACTGCGGCGGCTGCGGCCGCCCCCAGCGACCAGGGCAGCCACGCCACAGCGCCTGGCGGCGCCAGCGCAAGCGCTCCCACAGCGGCCATGCTGCCGGCAGCGATGGCCGCACTACCGCACAACGCCGCGATGTGCGCATACCCCACTGCCCGGGGCAACGCCGCCCGTTCTATGGCCCGGTCCAGCCGAAGCCGCCACCGCCAAGCGCACAGCGGGCCCGCCAATGGCGCCACCGCCGCGATCCATGGCCATGCGACGCGCCACCACCACGGCATGGCACGCGCCGGTTCCAGTTCCTCGCTCAGCAATGGACTCAACAACGGACTCAACAGCACCCAGGCAAGCCAGGCAGTGCCGGCCGCCGTCGCGATCATGCTCAGGTAAAGCCACATCCCCGCCTCCTTTCAGATATCGATCCGCATGATTCGCCGGATCAGCAGCACGCCAGCCGTCTCCAGCACCGCCACGATGGCAAGCACGCCCCATCCCATTGGCGTGTGCCATAACAGCCCCATGATTTCCGGCTCCAGCCGGTCGAGCACCGCCAGCAGCAGCAAGGGCAACGCCCCCACGATCCACGCCTGCAGCCGCCCCTGCGACGTCAGCGCCAGCAGCTTCGCCTGCAACTGAAGGCGGCCACGCAACGTCTGCGCGATGCTTTCCAGGGCTTCTGCCAGATTGCCGCCGGTCTTGGCCGCGATGCGCATTGCCGCCACCACCAGGGAGGTCGAATCGGCCGGCATCCTGGCCTGCAGGTTGCCGAGCGCAACGTCCCACGGCACGCCCAGACGCTGTTCGCGCAGCATCAGACCGAACTCCTGGGCGAGCGGCGCGCTGCTCTGGTCCACGACATGGCGCAAACCCGTCGTCATGGCCACGCCGGCCCGCAACGCAGAAGCCAGCATCAACAGCGCCATGGGCAACTGCGCTTCAAAGCGCCGCGCACGCCGGCGCCGCAATCCTTCTACAACCATCCGCGGCACGCGCGAGGCCGGAAGGGCGAACAAGGCCGCCATCAGCGCGCTACCGGTGGCCGCGAACGCAACGACCGCAGTCACCAATCCGCAGCCGACAGCGCCCGCCCACAATTGGCGCGGGTCGATGAACAGGAACACTTCGCTCAGCCGCACGCCCGCGTCCTGCGTATAGACCTCGCGGTATCGGCGAAGCGCGGGCGAAAACCAGGTCTGTGCGCGCCACGCCAGCAGTCCGGCGCACACCATGGCGGCCGCTGCCGCAAGCCAGATCATGGCAAGCCCTGCGCATAAGAACCGAATTCCGGCGACTGCCCCGCCAAGTCTGAAAACCAGGCGGCATCCAGATGCACGCCCCTATCCGCCCATTCCTGCGCGAATCCCGGCTGCGCGCCGCATCCGCGGAATCCCTGCGTTCGGTCAAAGCCAAACAACGCCTGCAGCTGAATGCGGCCGCTCTCCATGCCTGCCACTTCGACGATCGACGTGACAACACGGCGTCCGTCCGAGAGTCTTGCCTGCTGCACGAGCACATCCACACTTGCGGCAATGTGCTCGCGGACCGCCGGCAGCGGCAGGTCCAGCCCCGCCATGAGAATCATGGATTCCAGCCGGGCCAACGCATCCCGCGGAGAATTGGCGTGCAGCGTGGTCAGAGAGCCTTCATGGCCCGTATTCATGGCCGTCAACATGTCGAACGCCTCGGCGCCCCGGCATTCGCCCACAACGATGCGGTCCGGCCGCATGCGCAGCGCATTGCGCACGAGCTCCCGGATGTCGATTCGGCCTCTGCCTTCCTGGTTTGCCGGCCGCGCCTCCAGCGCGACCAGATGTGCATGGTTCAGCCGCAGCTCTGCCGCGTCTTCAATCGTGACCACGCGCTCGCCGTCGGGAATCTCGTTGGACAGGATGTTCAGCAGCGTCGTCTTGCCAGAGCCGGTACCGCCCGAAACGACCAGGTTCTTGCGCATCCTGACGCATAACGCCAGAAACCGCGCCATCGGGTCGCTCAGGGCGCCCAGCGCGATCAGGTCGGGCATCTGCGGCCGCCGCTGCGGAAACTTCCGTATGGTCAGGCTGGCGCCCTTCATCGCCACGGGGGGAATGATGGCGTGCACCCGCGAGCCGTCCGGCAGACGTGCATCCACCATCGGCGAGCTTTCGTCGATGCGGCGGCCCAAGGGGGTGACGATGCGTTCGATCACCCAGCGCACCGACTGCTCGCTGGTGAACGCGGCCTGCTCACGCCACAGGCGGCCCGCACGCTCGACGTAGATCTCGTCATAGCGATTAACCATGATTTCCGTGATGTCCGGCGCCGCGAGCAACGGTTCCAGCGGCCCGAGCCCCACTGCTTCATCCAGCACCTCGCGGCAAAGCGCCGCCTTGTCGGCCTGCGACGGAACCTCGGCGTCCTTGGCCACGATCTGCATCAGAAGGCGCTCGGCTTCGACGCGAAGCATGCCATCGCTCATCCCGGCCACGTCTCGCCGGCGCAGGTCCAGCGCGCTTAGCAGCGCCGCGTGCAGGCGTCGGCGGTCGTGCAGCCGGTGCGCGGTGGATGGCGGCGCCGACTGCGGTGGGCCGGCCATGTCATCACCCGTTGCCGGTTGCCCGGATTGCGCGGGCCCCTGCGCCGCGGCATCCGTGGCGTCGATGCGGGCAGCCGCGTCCTGCTTCTGCCTGGATACGCGCAGCCGGCAAGGCCCGATAAGGATCTCGTCGTGAGGCAGCACCGGCGCGTGCCGCACGACTCTTAGGCCGTTGACCATCGTGCCCGCCAGCGTGCCCAGGTCTTCCAGGACGATGATGTCTGCTTCGCACAGCAGCCGCGCGTGCTGGCGGCCGATTCTCCACGTGGGAATCCGCAGCCCGCAATCGGCGCCCCTTCCAATCAGCACTGGCACAGGCAGCTTGAGCTGCTGCTGCGCGGCGTCCTCGAAGGTCAGTTCAATGTTCAACATCACGGCCCTCCGGCAACATCGAATTGGCACCGGCCGCACGGGTGACCCATTGCGAGCCGGCGCCGGCGTACGGATCCCACCCTGCCGCGTCGGAAGGCACCGCCGTTCCCAGACGCGGAGGATTCGCAAACGTCGTCTCCAGCATCTCGCGGCCGCGCCGAACGCGATCCGCCATGGCGGGCTCACCCTGCGACACGATCTTCGGCGTCACGAAGATCGCCAGTTCGGTCTCGCGACGTTGGTAGCGCGTGGATGAAAACAACGCGCCCAGGATGGGAATGCTCCGTAGGCCCGGCAGGCCGCTGACGTCGGTGCCCTGCTCGCGCGAGAGAAATCCGCCAATGACCAGCGTGTTGCCGGAGCGCACATTGAATTCGGTCGACGCGCGACGTGTCCGCAGCGCCGGACCGCCCGGAAGGCTCAACGAGGTATCCACCGAGCTGGCCTCCACCTCGATCAGCGACCGGATGACGCCATTGCGGTCGATCCGAGGTGTGATGTTCAGCGAAACGCCATAGGGCTTGAACAGCGTGGTGGGGTTGCCCCGTGCGTCGGTGGAGGCATAGGGCACCTCCCCGCCCGCGAGAAAAGTGGCGCTGGCGCCGCTTCGTGCAAGAAGCTGGGGTTGTGCAAGCATGACCGCTTCGCCTGTTTGGGCCAGCGCGGCGATACGTGCCGACAGCAAGGCGTTGACGCCGAAGTAGCCCGCGGCGGATGAAACCGGCGCCGCCGTCTCGATGATCTGCTCCCCGGGACGAGTCATACGGCCACGGGATCCGCCATCCCACGCCAATCCCGCATTGACGCCGCCTTGCGTCATGCCATCCCAGCGCACGCCGAACTCATGCAGCCGCGACGTGGGAATCTCGACCACCTGCACGTCCAGCAGCACCATGCGGTCCCACCCCACCTGTCCCGTGAAATCCACGACATCCGGATATCGGTCAGCCAAGGCCGCGATCCGCGAGCGGTCATCATCCGACAGGTCGTCGCCTTCGATCACGATGCGGCCACCGACGTTCGAACTTCGCGCTCCGGGAATGCGGGAGAGCAGGCTTTGGACCTCGTCGCGCAAGCGCGGCGTGCCAGCGGCAACCACGCGCAACTCGTAGGCCGCGATGCGATCGCGGCCCGCCCAGACATGCACGGACGACACCCCTTCCGCCCGCGCGAACACCACGACCTCGCGCCCTTCGGCCGCCACGGCGTTGACCACCTGGCTATTGCCGATGGCTACTCGCCTCACGCCCGGATGCGGCAACACGCGGGTCTCGCCGACTTGCAGCTCCAGCGTCTGGGTGTCGGACCACGCGGGCAGGCAAACCAGGCACAGCACGATGCCCAAGAGGATTTTCATTCGTGTCATGGATGCTCCGCTTCGAAACTTGCCTGCGCGTCCAGGCGGTCGCCATACAGGATGGCGACACCAGGCACGGGCGTGGGTTCAGCGGCCAATCCAATGAGCGCGGCCAGGTCGCTTTGAACAGCGGGGTTCACGGAAGCCGCGTCATCGGGATGTCTCAGCATCGCAGTCAACACCCCCGCCTGCCGCGCGGCGATGAACCGCATGGCTTCGTCGGGCGATGCCGCCAAGGTGACGTTGCCCGCGCCGTCCTCGCCCCCGACGGTCAGGATGCGCATGCGCTGCAGCACCGGTACGGTGATCTCTCGCTGGCGATGATTGAAGGTCACGTAGATATCGATCGCATCGCCCCCCTTCAGCATGTCCGCCAGCCCCCCCAGGTCCGCGGCGGCCACCGTTAAGGCGCGCTGGCCCGCCCGAAGCCGCGCCGACAGAGAGGGCTCCGGCGCTTCGAAGGTCATGAAGCTTCTCAGCAAGGGTTCGCCATGCGCAACATCCGCGAGAAGCGTGGCGCCAATCACGCTGCCGACCTCAAGCGGATCGACGCTGGCGCCAGGCGCCCAGGGCTGAGGTATCTTGCGCACGGCCAAGTGCACGTCTTCGAGCAGCGTGCCGGCCGGCAAGTCGTAGGCCGCCACCAGACGGCTGACGAGCGGGGTGTGCGCCTCGGCTTCCAGCGCCTGGACGCGCTGCTGGACGTGTTCTTGCACGGCCCAGGCGGCAACCAGTCCCGCAAGCACCGCCAATCCATACACACCGGTACGGCGCAGCCGCGCGGCGCCGCGAGATATCCAGGGCTTCATGGCGCCCACCCCAGAGCACGCAGCCCGCTACCGCCGTCCACCGAAACCAACCACAGCTTCATCCGCTCGCGTTCGCGCACCCACCAGTGTCCGGCACCATCATCTTGCAGAACCCATCCCGCCCGCCGCAGACCGGCATCGAGGAGTTCGGCCAGTTTTTGCGGCGGCACGGCGTACTGCCAGATGCGGTCGGAAACCTTGACGCCAGATTCCATAACGGCGACGTCAGATCTGACGCGCGCGCCCTTCGGCAGCCAGCCGGGCAACTGCGCGGAGGGAGCCGCGCGAACACTGATCGCCGACAGGCTGCCAACGGTGCGGTCCACTCCGGCCCTTTCCATTTGCGCCACCCATCGGTCGTTGCCAACGCGGCCGGACAAGATGAGTTGCCCGGGCAGCACGTGCAGATCGGCCAACGCAGGCTGTTGCGCAGCCAGCGCTTTGGCAAAGGCGGACGGGCGTTGCGGCACGTCGAACACCCACACCTGGGCCGGCATCCCATGCAGCCACATCCGATCCGCGATGCGTTCACGCACCGCGCCCGCAGGCAGTCGTAGTGCCTCGAGGCTGGAGACGCCGCCCGACGCGCCCGCGCGCTGTGGCAACAGCATCAACACACCACAAAGACCGGCCGCTGCGGCAAGCAAACCAACACCGCGCCACGCGTCGCGCCGCTTGGGCAAAATTCCGACCTGCTTCATCTTCCGTCCTCCGCTCGCTTGCCAAGCCGATCATTGGGCGCCACGTCACCCCAGGCCGATAGCCAATCCAGCGACATCGCGGGCCGCCCCCAGGGGGCCTCGACCTTGCCGACCTGACGCTGCATCCGTTCCGCCTCGGCCCGCGACGTCCGGCTGGCCTGCAGCCATCCGGTGGACGATGCGCCAACACGGCGTTGCGCGTCCGCGTCGCCATGCGCATAGCCCGCTCCGCTTGCGACGCTGAGGTGACGCGATATCGGCAATCCAAACATGGCGATCCCAGGACTCGGCAGCGAACGGGTTTGCACGGAGAGCAACTGCATTGCCGCACCGAACCATTCGTCCTGCAAGGAAGCACCGGCCACGGCTGAGCCGGGCCAGCGTTGGGCGGTGCCGGCCAGGTCCATCCCCAACGGCACACGAAGTGTGGCCACCGGCTGCCCCAACGCCGCCGCCATGACGGCCTGCCTGCTGGCCTGCGTGATTCGTTGCGCTGAAAACTGCATCGCGCCGATATCGGAGACCGCCCAGAGCAGCACAGCCATGAGCGGCAACATCAGCAGCGCCTCTACCACTGCCTGCCCGCGTTCGTTTGCCGCGCGCCTGATCATGGAAGCCTCCCGGCCTGCATGGCTTCCTGGGACGTGACCGCGGACAGGCGGGCTTGCCAATACGGCCGAAAGAGCGTGGCCAGTTCCAACCGGCCGTCGGCTCGCCGTTCCGGCCGCGCAAAGTACGTTTCGGCGGCCGTGCTGACCGCGACGGCGCCGGACCGCCCCAGCGCGGCATAGCGAAACTGGCCGGTTGGCGTGGCGACGGCGCTGTCGGCGTCCGTGGTTTTCACAACGCCGGAATCCAGGCTGACCGCCACGGCAAAGCGCAATGGCTCAGCAAGACGCTTCGGCGAGACCTCTAGATAGGCCGGCAACCCGCGCCCCGGCCAGCGCCGCGCCGATGCCATGGCGTATGAGTTCGCCATGGGATTGGTGGCCCCGTCGAAGATGTCCCACGAGGTGGCGTGTTCCACCCATCGCCAGAAGTCTTCCTGCGAGAAGTCCGCAGGCGGATCCTCGATAAATTCCACGTCGTCGGGAGCACGGCTTTTTTCGCCCTGCACGGTTCCCCACCCCATCGCATACTCGCGAAAATAACAGCCGATCCAACGGTTCGAGCGCAGCGCGTGATAGGACTGCGTGTCCAAGGCGCCCCACTGGCCGTCCGGCCCAAGCCAGGTCGAGCCGCGCCGCCTAAGTTCGTGCCGAAGCAAGGGGCACCTTGAGCTGATCGCCCAAGGATTGCGGCGTGTGGCGTTGCGGCGATCCAGAAATCCATAGCGGGCCACCGCGTCTTCGGTTGCAGGACGCAGGCCGGCCTTGCGAGTCGCGGCGTGGCGTTCGGTGTAGCCAGGCCACCCATCTGTCAGCAGACGCAAAGCAAGTGGCGATGCTGCCGGCGCATTGCCGGCGTTGATCGGTCCAAACGCCGGATAGTTGGCGGCCAGCACCTCGCGCATTGCGTGGTCGCGTGAGGCTGTAAGATCGTCCACGATTTCTCGCGCCGCCGTTTCCAGCACCTGATGCACGACGCGATCGTGTTGCGCGAAAGCTCGGGCCAGCCGGCCTTCGGCATTGGATGGCGCCTGTGCGACCTGATAGGCCGCACCGGCATCGGGCCCGAAAAGCATCGCGATGAGGCCAGCCGGCGGATTGCCCCGCCGGCGCTGCGATTGCAACGCGTCGAGGTACTGCGCGGACGCCCCCAACGTCACCAGATGCGCCATGGCAACCTGATGCGCAATCTGGCTGCGGTTGACGTAGGCAATGGCATTGAGCGCACGCGCCTGGACGAGCGCGCCACTATAGGCCGCCGCGTCGGCGGCGTGGGTCAGGCGGCTTCGAGCCTCGATGGTCTGGCCCACGTTGTACAGGACCACCAGCGACGCCGCGCCAACGGCCGCAATCACGATACCCAGGAACAGGGCCTGGCCCCGCTGTTGATCGGCGAACATGATTGGATGCGCCCTCAATTCGCGATCTCGGCATTGCCGGTAAACGACTTGAGCGACCGCGCCTTGGTCTGCGCGGCAGCCTTCTGCGCCGCCTGCTGCGCAGCCTTGGATTGCGTGCTGCCGTCCTCACCGGCCAGCTCGCGGGCCATCGCCGCGGTCTGCGAACGCACGACTTGCCCGAAGTACTGATAGACCGCGATCGCCGCAACGGCGACCAGCGCCACGACGACGATGTACTCGGTCATGCCTTGGCCCAATTGGCGCTTTCGATGCCCCCACATGCCTGTTCTCCCGTGCAATGAACGTGGAGGACAGTGTCGCCAGCGGGCGACGGGCGGACAATTCGTGGATGCCGAGGCGGACAAATCCGCCCCCAGATCTTGACGTTCCAACCCTGTTTATCGCAAGGGTTTCCCCTATTGCCGGGCCGGAGTGCCAGCAGTAGATTTGAGTTGCCGGGCTGTCTGACACCCATCGCGTGCGAAGCCGGGCAGGAGCGCCTCAGACTCACCTTGAGCTGGGGCGCTCTTCCATTTCAGCCCCCCATCACCACTGCACTCGAAAGCCGATCATCCCGCCCACGGAGTGGTTGTCGCTCATGTTGTTGGTGGCGCCGGCCAAGCTCAAGTTGCCGTACACGCCGTAGCGCCCCTTGTTCCATTGATAGGTGCCGCCCACGCCAAGCTCTGCCCAAAGCCGCTCGTCCCGGCTCCGAAAGGCCACGCCCCCCACGTTGACGTTGGTGCCATTCATGAACTCGTTGTAGAGATTCGCGATGACGTACACATGGGTTTGGCCCGCTGCGCCCGCTGCGACGCCTGAGCCGGGTTCGTAATCCAGCGATACGCCGAGGCGTCCGCTGAGACTGTCGCCATCGTCCAGGCGCACCTTCGCACCGAACGGATCTGTGAAGCTGTCGAAGTCCACGCGGGACCGGACCAATTGCGCCTGCGGGGTAAGCGACCACCCGTTGGCGATGGGATAGCGATAGCCGGTCTCCACCGAGACCGCGACGCCGTTTCCGTTGTTGCCCTTCACCTCCCGGCGCCCGATCGTGCGCGACGAGATATCGCTGTCGAACCACATCGCCTGCAACTGCCCGTCCACATAGAACCCGCTGGCGCCGTACCACGTCAGACTCGCGCCAACTCCGGTGCCGGTCGAGTCGATCTTGCCCCGCCCGTACGGAGATCGGATATCGGCCGACGCGCTGCCATGAGACAGATTGACGCCCGCCACCAGCATCGACCCATCCGCCCGGCGGTTCGCTACGACGTCGATCCCGGTTTGCAGCTTCCACAGATCGACATCCCGGCTCGATTTGGTGGCCGACTGCGACGGCGTCATTGAGCTGGTGGAACCCTGAATGCGGCCCCAGGCGCCAAACTTCTCGCCCGTGGCGGGCTGCCCGTCCGTCCGCCAATAGCGGTTGCCGACGCGTTGCTGCAACGTCGGCAAGGAATTCAGGGAAGCGAGTACCAGGGGATATTGTTCATAAAGCGGTACGCCGGGTTGATAGCGCGGTCCGTCTTCCGTACCGCCGGGAATTTCCTCCTCCGGCGCGCCGGGTTCGGGTTGTGGTTCGGGTCCAGATCCGGGTCCCGGGCCAGGTCCAGGCTCAGGTTCGGGGGCCGTCTCCGGCGCTGTATACGCGGACACGAGATACCAATTTCCATCAGCCGGCGTTTCGTTGCCGCCGCGCCGCAGCGTGTACGCATACGCGCCCGCAATCACGGCTTGCTGTCCGCCTTCGGTCTGATAATCACCTCTGAGCGTGAACGCGTTGGCGGGAGACGCACCGCCGATCTCAATAACGCGGATACCGTTTACCGTCTGCGCGCCACCGCCGTTCAGATTGGTCACTTTGACGGCAGTATTTCCCGCAACGTCTCCAACGACAATCAACTTGTCCGTGGGTGAATCATCACCGCCGAGCGCCGTCTGAAGTTGCAGCAGCGAGCCGCTGCTGCCCACGTAGTTTCCAGTGATGGTCAGCGCTCCCAAAGACGCCCCGGGCGAGACCGTGCCTGCATTGACGACACTTCCAACCCGACCGATCCCTTCCAACGTACCGCCGGCAAGTATCTGCATTGCCGCACCGGACAGATCGCGGTTGACCTGGAAAATGCCCGTGCCACCAACCTGCGCAACCCCGGTGAAGTCGCGATGATCCGCGTTCAGAATGGTGCGACCGGCCATCGCCTCGATCCGGCCGCCCCCCACCAACCCGGTATTGGAACCCATCGCATTGTTGGCGCCGTTATTGATTGAGGCGTCGAACACATAATCGAGCGACGTGTGATTGAAGAGAACCCGACTGTCGCCCGGACCAAATGAAATTCGAGCGGTGTTCAAAGAGCCAGGCGCGACCAGTGCGGCCCCCGAGTCGCTGCCGATGACGATCGTGCCGCTTCCGGGAGCAGCCGTCGCCAGAAGCATCCCGGGCGCAGAGACCTTGCCCCCCTCGGCAATCGTCAACTTGCCTGTCCCTAGCGTGCCGATCTGAATGGGCGAGGCGGAAACCCATTGTGATGCTGCCCCGCGAACCGTCACCGCGCCCGTTCCTTCAGAGAACCCGACATAACTGGAGTCCGTCGAGACGTATCCGCCGTCCGCGATAATCAAGCTGCCGCTGCCGGACATCCCGACAAATAGCTGCTGCGCGTTGATCCATTGCGAGTCCGCGCCGCTGATGGTCACAATACCCATCCCATCATCAAACTCCCCGATGATGGCGCGCGGACTCCGTACGACACCGCCCCCGGCCACCGTCAACGTTCCCGCCGCGATCCAGCCGACATTCAACACGCTTGCGCTGTTGCCAGACAATTCCCATCGCGCGCCTGCACCGGTAACCGTAACCACGCCCGCACCACCTGCAATGCCCCCCAAGTAGGCATCCAAGCTGGAAACCACGCCGCCATTCGAGATGTTCAGCGTACCGTCTCCCGCATTTCCCACCGCGAGCTCACCGTTGACATTCCAGGGAGACGCCTGCGTCCCAGGAACTGTTACCGTCTGCCCACCCTCGATTGTTATCTGAGCGATGGACACACAAGGAACTGCCAGGAGGGAGAGCAACGACGAGCGAGAAAGCACGCCGGCGTGCAGAGGGTTGTTTTTCATGAAACGTCCTCCGATCGGGATTCGGTATCAGCACATGCGAAACATGAGATGGCCTGGGCTGGGACTACGCACGGCCGCGGCGTCAGGAGCGCCTTGAAGATTATTGAGGATAGATCTTTCGGATGAGCGGGAGTAATACCGGTGACAGGAATCGTGGTTCCGCTGCAACGGCAAAAAACCTTTCCAGACTGAATTCGGTGGGAAAAACGCTCAGCTCACCGCAAAATGAATCAGCCGCCAGTATGGGCGGCTGCGAGCCTTGATTTTCATTTTGTTCCCTATGGCGTGGGGGGTGATGTCGTCGTGCTTTGCGCAAGGCGATTTCATCCAGTTTCGTGACGATTAAGCCGGTTTCCGAGCCGCATTTTTTCTCGCTCGCCCCACCGAGAACGCCCCTATCGCGTCATGCCCGCGCCGAAAACAAAACAGCCGCCATTGCTGGCGGCTGCGGTACCTGATTGCTCAGGATTTCTTTGGTAGGCCCCCCGAGAGTCGAACTCGGCACCAACGGATTATGAGTCTGTCGGGGAATCTAGGATTTATGCGGCGTGGCGGCCGATTTCTGTTCCGCAATCAACGCTGCGAGCGCTCGAAAAATCCCTTTAGAATCAAACGCCGATTTTCAATTGCGGAACAGGAAAAGTGGTTGGCATGCCTTTCCGTCAGAGCATTTTCTCGCCGCCTGCGGGGCGAAAAATGCAGTCGAGTAGCGTGTCTAGATCCACCGGCTTGGTTAGCCAAGCGTCGATACCGTTAGGTAGAGAACGGGCGTCACCCTGCGCACTTCCGGTAAAAACGATTATGCGAGGCGCGCGCTCGGGATTCATTTCCTTAAATCGCGGGGCGAGTTCCAGGCCGGGTTCGTCAGGCAACTCGAGGTCCAACAAAATCACGTCCGGGTCGAACTCCGTTAGCGCGCGAAGTGCTGTAGCGCCATCGCCAGCAGTTCTGGCCGAAACACCCGGGTCCAACATCAAACACTCGGCGGTCAATTCTGCCGTCGTCGAATCGTCGTCAACGATTAGAACTCGCATTGCTCAGGATCCTTAAACAGCTGAAAGATACCTGCACGACGCACTAGTGCTTGAGCGCCGTTGCGATGGCTCCGAGCCTTGTACTTTGCGACAGATCCGCATCAGGGTCAACCCGGTCCGATTGTCCCTCTGCACCTATACTGACCCTCCCCTAGGAGGATTTCATGTGCAGCCACTACCAGACTCTGAAAGACGCTGAGCTGCTGCTCAAGAAGTTCGGCGTGACCCGGCCGGGCGTGCTTGGCAAGTACGACATGTGGCCGCGCTACCAAGGCATCTTCATCCGCCGGCCGCCCGAGCATGACGCCGGCGACGAGGCCGTACCCGGCATCGAAGCCGTGACGGGCCGCTGGGGTCTGATATCAGGCTCCACCCGGCCCGACGCGCTGGCCGGCGCAGAAAAGCTATCTACCTTCAACGCGCGTGACGACCGCGTCGCCAACGCCTTCACCTTCCGCAACGCCTGGCGCCGGGCGCAGCACTGCATCATCCCAGCCGATGCCATCTTTGAGCCTGACTGGCGTTCGGGCAAGGCCGTCGCCACACGGTTTACACGGGCGGATGGCGCGCCGCTAGGCGTGGCCGGACTGTGGGACCGCTACCGCGACGCGGCTGGGCAATGGCAGGAGAGCTACACGATGCTCACCATCAACGCAGACCAGGATCCGCTGTTCCGCGACTACCACCAACCTAACAAAGAAAAACGCATGGTGGTGATCCTTCCCGAGGGAGCCTACCGCGACTGGCTGACGGCCAGCACTGAAGAAAGCCGCGACTTCCTCGCGCCCTTCCCCTCCGACAAGCTGATCGCCACACCGATGACCTGACCCTAATTCTGCTGCCATATACTGTATATCCATACAGCTTTACAGCAGCAGAACCATGCTTTGCTCCGTCGTCCGCACCCACTACCTCGGCCAGAAGCGCCGCGACAATGACCCGGCCCCGGCGGTCACCGGCTCAGTGCGGATGTACTCGATCACACGCGAGGACATGCGCCGTCAGGTGCGGGTCATGACCATGGACGGGCTGGCCAAGTTCGGCGCGACCGAGAAAGGCCCAATCCCCGATCTGCTTGAACCCGAGCTGCTGACGTTCTGCTCCGACCGGGGCATGATGGTCTGCGGCTTCGAAGAGATCGACGGCCGGTGCTACTACCAAGGGTGGTGGATGCAGTGGATCGAGCAAAAACTCTAAAATAGTTCTTGCCGACTAGCGCATAATGCGCTATTATTCTGTACATGGATAGCGCAGCCCGCGCAGTCCGAAAACCCGAAAGGACGAGAAATGGAAAAAGCCTTGGACACCATCAAGACCGAAGCGGAAATCGCGAAGCTGATGGCCGAGACCAGCAAGCTGAACGCGGAAGCCGCCAAGATGATCCGCGAACGTGCCTGGTACCCCATGGTGATGATCGCCGCAGCATTCACCACCGGCGCGGCCCTTGCAAAAGTGATGATCGGATAAACAAGGAACCCGCCGTAAGGCGGGTTTTTCATATGGACTACGTACCCCCCACCCCGGCCGACCTCCAGGCCCTCAAGAACGAACTCGGCTACACGGGTAAGCAGATGGCCGCGCTTGCGTGCGTCGGTGAACAGCACTGGCGCAAGTACACGGGCGGCGCTGCCCCCAAGGATATGCCGTACCCGAACCTGTTCCATCTGGCGGCCGTGCTGGAACTGAAGCCGGAAGACATGGCCCGCGTTCACGCTCGAATGCAAGCCATCGGTGCGACGATTCGCGGCGCCGAAGAAGCCTAGCGCAACCGCGCCTGACACGCGGCCAGCGGGGCCGTGACTTGCTGGGTTCCAGCCCGGAGGGCGAAATAATTCGGTCGCGCAGCGGATCAGGCGCCGCGCCATCAGCCATCAGAGGGTCAAGCGCAGCGAGTTCGGCCACTGGGTCCAGTTGGCCCAGCGGGCTACGTGCCTCGCATAACTACCGTCAACCCAGGCGCACTGTATATCCATCTGGCTGGTGCCCGTCTTTGAACGAAACTGGTATAGGTATTACGCCACGGGATTGGGTGCCTGCTGGCGCGACCACCCGAATGCAGGCACCGCTATCGAGGTAAGCCACATGGCAACAGGAACGCGACTAGCGGACGTCATTGTGAAGCTTCCAGACCGATCCACCTGTCGAGTACAACGTCGACTGGTAATCAACAGAGGAGCGTCGGGGCCGCCAAAATCCGAGTACCACTGTTCTCTTCCAACTGGAGAGCCCGTTACGTGGCTAGGCGACGGAAAGTACCGCCTTCCAGACGGGTCGGTTGCGGTGGCCGTCGCACATCGGCCGCCCGCACCGTAGGCGTTCTCGCACGATCGTCCCGCGTCGCGGGCGTCATCCCCTCCCTCTGGGGTGTCAACGAACATGTCCGCCGACGCGACGCACTTGCAGCGCCATCGGTGAGCATGACCCGCTCCACAGTAGCGACCGTGGCCCACCTTCCGATCCTATGGAGGATTATGGTCGGCGGCTTCCAAGAGGTCTGCGGACGGTATTACCAGGGATGGTGGATGCAGTGGCTTGACGGCTGAGCCAACGCGCGACGCTGCGATCCGTCGGACGAACGATGGCCGCGATGGCCGCATCGGTGGACACTGGATCAAGGGGCGGTCCACCGCCCGCCCCACTCGACCCGCAGGGGAACGAAGGACGGCTCATAATGCCAGCCGGTTCTAGACTGTCTGATGTGGTTCTCGAACTGCCCGACCATTCGACGTGCCGAGTGCAGCGCCGCTTGGTTGTGGCACCTGGACGCGGCGGAGCGCTGCACACCCAGTTGATCTGCATTCTTCCTACCGGAGAATTGGTGACGTGGCTCTCCGGGAAAAGATACCGATTGCCCGACGGTAAGGTAGGAATAGCGGTAGCAGATACGCCCGAGAGTATGCGGGCTCCCGAGTCGGGACACTAAGCAGAACGAACGGGCCCATGGTGGGTCCCCGGAGTAACTCCTATTCCACTCGGCGTAACCGACGGGGCCGTGAAACAAGTTGCTCCACCTCAATGCCTAACCCGTCAGCAAGACGCTCCCTACTTGTGGCGGGCAAGCGTGCGAACTCCGTTTCCATCGTCAGATACGACGACACACTTACGCCCAATCGCTGCGCAAGGGCTAGCTGATTCAGTCCGAGGTACTCGCGCCAGGCGCGTGCAAGCGTCCAATGGTTATGAACCGCGGCGCTGACCACTTCATGCGGTATCAGGCCATTCAAAGGAATTCGTGGCTGCGCAGATTCGTCGCGAATCGGCAGGGCCGACCGGTCAGTCGATGGCGTGATTAATTCGTCCTCTGTCGCACGGTGGTGGTCGCCTGCGGGGGGACTCGAAGCATCGACAGGCCTTGCCGGAGAGGCCGCTGCTAGTTCGAGCAAGCGCTGATACTCAGCAAAGCGCAGCACCACGAACGCAGGGACACCATCCACGTGTAATATTTTTGGGCCGATTTCCTTCATCGCCCCTCCTCCCTTACTGTGATCTGCTGCACTTCCACCGCACCGTCCAGCACTCGAAGCCGGACGTCGTAGTTGCCGGCCGTCATGCTGTACTGCTCGGCGCCGGACGATAATCTTGCCTCGTCTTCAATCCGCCAGCGAAACCCCTCGACCGCATCAACGATTCGGCGCTGATCCGCGGTCGCCAAACCCAGCACCGCTCTTGCGGCCTCTGGCTGCCAATCAATTTTCACCATGAGGCGGTTCCTCTCCCTTCCGGGGCTTCGGGCCGACCTCGTACAAACGCCAGCAAAAGTCACAAGCCCCGCATTCTTGGTCGTTGTACGACGGGCCGGCGCACTGGGTCAACCCTTCCCCACCGGTGCTGTGTCTCCATCATGTGCCGCCCCCCCCTCGAAGCAAAAAAAGCCCCTTCACGAAAGGGGCATGGTCAGACATTCAATCGGGAAGGGAAAACGGCAGGCCTAAAGCATTTGCTCCCGCGCCTGTTCCGCCCTCGATGCACCGATGGCACTCTCGACTTTCTTGACCTCTTCAGGCGGAGGCAAGACGGCTGGGAACCCAAGCGCCTCAATCCAAAGCTCGCGCGCCCAGCCCATCGTGTGATACAGGTGATGGTCCTCGTCCTTTTCCACCGCGTCGAACGCCTTTTTTAGGACCTTCGCTTCGGGCCCGGAAAGCTTGCCCGCAACCAGGCCAATTAGCTCCCAGTTTTGATGGTCCTTCGTCTCAGCGAGCACCACGCACTCAGCGGCCACAATCTGCGCCGCCGCCGGGTCACCGGCCGTCTTGGCAAGTTCGATGGCTGCAACCAGAGACTGACCATGGTGCCGCACGACTTCACGACTGGGAACCTCCTCATTCGGATCTAAGCCCAATTCTTCAAATACGGTCAGCAGCACCTGCTTGTGGGTCGTTGTCTCCTCTAGGTACCCCTGCCACTCCTTTGCCAGATCTTCGTTTGTTGCACAGCTCAACGCCGCGGTATACACCTCGATGCCGCCCATTTCTGTTTCTAGCGCCTGGAACAGCAGGTCCTGAATCTTCGCTTTGTCGCCCTTCTTGCTGGTAGCCATACGGTTCTCCGGTGACGAAAATGATGTGCATCGCGCACGCTTGAGCCGGCACGGCAAGTTGCGTTCCCGCCCCCCCCGTTTGCTAAACTTGGGCTCCCAATCTCAGTTGCCACCCAACCGCGGAAGCGCGAACCCGCGAAACATCATTTCGAGGCCGAAGCCATGCGTGTCCTTATCATTGACGACGACCAATTGTCGGCGGAGATGACCGCAGAATGTTTGATGATGTACGACTCCGTGTCCGTCAAAATTGCGGGGGACGGTGCATCCGCCCTCAGGCTCGTGAGGGAATTTGCACCCGAACTCATTTTTTTGGACGTACACCTCCCGGACGCGTCGGGCGTCGCTCTGGCGCCGCAGTTGAAGGCCGAAAGTTCCTCACCTAACGTGCAGATCGTCATTCTGAGCGGAACCGCTCACAGAGACTCGACGGAATATCCAGAGGGCATCGACGCGTGGCTCGATAAGCCAGTGAAGATTGACACCCTTCTGGCGTTTGTTTCCCGCAAGGCCAAACCGGAGTGACTTCAGCCGCCGCCCGTCATTTGGGCCACGCTGCGACCGTCGCCTGGTGCTTGGCAGCACATATCCCGTATCGCACCAAAACCTCATCCTGCAGCCAGGCCTGCCAATCGTCGTAACTGGCGGGCGCCTGCGGCGGATCAGGAATTTCCGGACACGGCGCCGCTAGGCCGCTATCGAGCGGTGGCACCGCGCGCGGCACGTACAGCGTCCGTGAGAGTCCGCACCCGGTCAGCATCAGGCCGGCAACCAGCAGGCAGAGGATTCGCATTTTTCAAAGCCTTGGAAAGTGCGCCGATCGACGCGGTAAGCTCGGGGCCGATCGCCGCCGCAGCGCGAGCGTTCTGAGCCATTGCCTGCAAGTCCCGGTTGGTTTGCTCGATCGAGCCGCGCGCGACCACCAAGTCATCAGCAATCCGCTCCAATCTCACTTCGGCCAGTTCGCGGCCATGGACGGCGCCCAGCACACACCAAACTGTGCCGGCGCCTGCCAGCGCCGCCGCTGCATAGCCCCTCCAGCCCAACAGCACGCCGGCAAACTTCTCGGCGCCGGACATCATCCTGCTGCCCTCCAGCCGCGCGGCAATTGGAAATGCGGCCCGTCCTTGAGCGTCTTCCAGTCTCCCCCCCACTCCACGGGCACACCCACCGTTGCGGCGCAGGCCTTTACGACGTCGGCCAAGTCCTGGAACTTGGCCCAGTCATTCCAGGGAATGGCACCTCCAACAAGCGGCGCCAAGTCGACGGCATGGCCGTAGCCGTCCGCCTGCCGCAGGTGAAGGCCGTTCAGGGTCTGGCTCTTCCCCGCCGCCACCAGCTCGCGCTGACGCGCGGGTGTCCGCAGGCCTTCCACCACCGTGAAATCAACAGTCGTGCGAAGAATGGCACTCTTCACGACCTCGATCAAAACGGGATGAACGCCGTCCAGACGTGCCAGACTGCGCGGTGACAATCGAAAGTGCGCCATCGCTCAGCCCTCCCCGCCTGGCCGACGCCACGGCAGCCGCGCCAACAACTCATCCAACCACGGCAAGAAGCCCTGATCGCGCATGCGGGACATCCACCGCATGTACGCGCCTAACACCCACCATGCCGGAAGTCCGGCAAGCAACATGCTCGGCCCCAACACGTAGAACTTCGCCAGCAGTGCGTCGTCGCTGCCAGCGCCATGCTGCGCCAGCCATGTCATCGCATCCATCAGGCCCGGCTTCCAAGCGATCACGGCGCCGGCCAGCGCCGGCCCAAACATGAACGAACACACAACAGTCGAGACCGTGCGGACGGTGAACTCGCGCGCAGTCCGAGGCGGCATGATGAGCAAGCCAAGCATTGCGGCGATAGCCGCGGGCACGCCGTACGCCATCGCGACTTTCAACGCCGCGAGGCCTCCCAGCCCCGTTGAACCTGGTTCCATAGTTGAACTGCTCCTGTTTGGGGTCAGCATCTCAGCCTCCCTTATGAATAAAGAAAGCCCCGCAAGGGGGCTCGTGTTCATGACATGTTGGAGAAGTGAATCCGCGCGAAGGCGGCCGCACATTGGTCAAATCTCCAATTGCTCCGGCTGCTCTTCAAGAAGCCAATCGCCTCCGTTCCACCGCGCGCGCTTGCCATCCGGCACCTCCGGAATCGGCTCATCAATCGCACCACCAGGAATCAAGAATCGCCCTGGGCGAATCGGGTTCTCGAACGCGACCGCTTCGCCTACCAGATACCCTTCGGCGTCCAGCTGACAAACAATCTTGTAGTTCTCGGGCATCCTCATCTCCTATCTATTGGTACTTCACACACGCCAGGCGGGCGACGTTGCGCGGCCGAGTCGTAAACCGAGATACCGGAGTTCCGCCCCCCGACGATGACGCCAGGGCCGGACTTCCTCCGCCAGCGGTAGAATCGGCGTTCGCTGGAGACAAGAGGACTGGGCTTCCCGTTGTCGACGCGCCTGGCGCGGCGAGAATAGACGTCGCATCCTGCGCGCTGCCGACGATGCGGCCAGGGTCAACACCGCGCCCCATGTCAGCACCGCGAATAAACTCGCCTCGGCCCTCAGGCGCGCGGAAATTGGTGGTGCCGTTCCCCCCGTACATGGTCCCGATTCGCGCGAAAAGCGCCGGGAAATCAGAGATATTCAGCAGCGCGCCATCTTCGGCGATATATCCGGGTGGAGGGGTGGTACGGCTGAAATATCGGGTTTCCGCGCATTCGGCGCTGATGTACCGGCCGACCGCGCTATCCCAATAAAGGATGCCGTGCGGCTGCACGAGTACCGGCCCCCCCTGATCCGATGTTGGGATCGCCGGAAACGTGCGCAGCCCGGCGAGCGAACCGGCCAACTGCGCATAGTGCTTCGCCGAAAACTCCCCGTCCGCTATCGGCGCGCCGGTTTTGACCGCCCAATCGCGGGCCACGGCCGCGTGGTGCTTTGCTGAGAATTCACCGGCATCTACCGACTCGCCAACCTTCGTAGCCCATTGCCGCGCGAGCGCGGCACTATCGCTGGACTCTGCTGCTTTCTGACCGGCGCCTTGCTGCGAGGAAGCTGCGGCATCTGCCAGCGATGCGGCAGCGGCTCGACTTTCATTTGCAGCGTTTGCGCTCATCGCCGCGGCCGTCGCGTCGTTATCCGCGTTCAGAGCGGACTGCGTCACATCCGCCTGCAGGGCGTTGGTCTCATCGGCAAAGCGCGGGAGGGCCGCCATAAAGACGTCAGCCTTTTCCGCGAAATTCTCGGGGTCGCTCCGGCTGGGCGGAGTCGGCAAACTTGTGATTGCCATCAAGTAAGTCCTTCAATTTCAAGATTGCAGAAATTCACCATTTCGTACGCGACGTCGATGGAGAAATCTTTGTAGAACCCGTAGATCGTGAGTGGGCCGTACCCTTCGGCGTCCGTGCCAATCCAGACGCAGGGGGTGGCGCGAAGCTCAGAAAGCCGTCGATAAACAGCTGCGAATCGCGCGGTGTCCAGCCACAGGCGCTTGGACATACGCCGCGAGAATCGCCGACGGCGGAAGGTTGTTACCCCCGTTTCCGACGTGTCTTTGCGGCTGTAATCGACAATCCCCACGCTGCCGCCATACTCTGCGTCGCCGATGAAATACGCGCTCCCACAAATCATGGCGCCGCAAGCGGCTTCAGCGCCTGGCGCGAAGATCGAAACATCCAAGTGCAAGCTGCCGTAGGCCGGCAGATCGGTCAGAACAAGCTCCGATAGCGGAGAGAACGGTTCGAAAAAATACTCATACCAGTTGGTGACTATTGAGCCTTCTAGAACGCGCTCGGTCTCATACAGAATCGGACCGTCCAGGCCGTCGCGGCCGATCACCTTGACCCGTGTTCCGACCAGTTCGAGTAAGGCCAGGCTGTTGACCAAGCCAGGGCGTACAACCACCTGAAGCGGGCTATCGCCGACCGTCTGGGTGCTAACTTCACTGTCGAACATCGCCCAGCGATTGGTCGGCCCCGCCAGCGCCCAATGCAGTGGTGCCGCCCCCGGCGTATTCCCTACGTTCGGGGTTTGCACACACTCGAAGACCTGGGCCTGATACACCACCCGCGCTCCCACCGCGTAGTTTTCAGTTGAGACGTAGGCGGGATAGTCATCCTCGGCAACGCTCGACGAGATCAACCGATCTCGGCCGATGGAAACCGGCTTAATTACTTTCATGCGCTTGATACCTCCACTCGCAAGGGCTCGGCCGCATCAGGCCGGACAATCAAGCCGTCCGACTCAAGCCGGTCGAGCTGCCGCACGGTCTTTCCGGTATTGCTGGCCGTTGCACGCGCCTCGATCCGAAGGTTCTTCACTTCGTCACGCAAGGCTTTTTGCTCTTCCAACAATGCACGCATAAGCGCCAACGATTGCTCATCGCCGCCCCCTGCCAGAATTGCGCGGGTCCGCTCGGCACTGAAGATCCGCGATGGCCCGGTGACTTCCAACTCCGGGCCGTTCTCGCCGACCAGCCGCAAACCGCCGGCATGGTCGCCGCCCTTGGCAAACGCCGCCACCGGCCGCCCCGTCATGGCGTTGACGATTTGCCGCAGGCCGTTGACCGTGGCGTCTCGCGCCGCGTTGACGGCATTCGTCAGAACCTGGTCGCCGGACAGCGCGGACTTTTCCAACTCCAGCAGCTTGGCGTCAATTTCCGCAAGGAGGTCCAAACTGTCTTTCTGGTAGTCCTTTGGCGTCACGGAGTCCATTCGGCTCGCCACCGCCTCCGCACGGGCCAGCGCAGTCGCGACGAACGCTTGATACTGCTCATCCGACGAGAACGCGCCCTTTGCGGCCTCCAGCATGGGCAGCATCATGCCGTTGAGTTCGTCGGCAAAGCCGGCCAACTCTTCACCATCAGCGCCCATTGCCTTGGCGTATGCCTTGGCATACTCGCCCTGCATGTTGGCAAACTGCTCTTCCGGCGAAAGCTGGCTGATCCGATAGTCCTTCACGGTCTTGCGTAACCCAGCCGCGCCATTCGCCAACAGATCGGCCAGGGCCTTCTGCGCCTCGTAGTAGCGCAACGTCTCCGCACGAAGTTCGCCCAGCTTGGAAACAGACTTTCCGGCGTCAAGCGCAAAGCGTTGGAGCGCGTCCGCATATGCCGTCTGCTGCGACTTCGCGTAAACCGCCGCCTCAGTGGCCGCCGCTTGTGCGCTGGCGGCCGCCGTCACGGACGCAGCGTATTCAGCCTGCAAGCGTGCGACTTCTTCAAACGATGGCGCTACCGAGCCAGCAGCCTCAGCAGCGCGCAACGCCGCAACAGCCTCCTCCCAGGCCGCCCTGGCTGCCGGAAGCTGGGCCTGCGCAATGGTCCGCGCCTGGTCCAGCTCCTTCCAGTTGTCTTTCTTGTAGCCAACGGTCTTCGGCGCGTAGACATCCCAGTTCAGTTTGTCGATCAACGCTTGCGCGGCAGTTGCACGCTGCTGAGCGGCCTCCAGGTTGTTGACCGCGGCATCGCGCGAGGATTTCACGCCGTAGTACGCCGTTTCGGCCGCATTACGTGCGCTCGACCTCTGTGCACTGAGCGCCTCGGCCGCGCTCAACCGCGCCCCAGCAGCCACCAAGCCGGCATTGCTCGGCAAGTCGGTTTTGATGGCCTGAATGCCCTTGCTGATCGCCTCCGGAGACATGGGCGAGGGGTCGAGAATCTGCCGCGCCGCGTCCCGCACAGCAATGCGCTCATTCGCAATGCTGTCCAGAATGGACCGCATCCGGTCGCCAAGCTGCTCAAACGCTGCCGTCATGGTGGCAACGAACACATCCGTATCCACCCCTTTGAGCGCCTCAGCCAAGCCGGCAAAGTCGATGACGGTCCCGCCGACTCCAGCGCGCAAAGCCTCCATTTGCTCCAACAGCAAAACGCTGGCCTCCTGAGCGCCGGTCATCGAATCGCCCAACTGGCCGCTGGTGCTGGTGAAGTCCAACAAGCCCGAGCCGAGATCGAGGAACAGAAGCGAAATCTGCCCCGTGGATTCACCGACTTGGGTAAGGGACTCGCGCAGCAACAGCGCCTTTAGGGCCGCGCCATCAAGCGCCGGCGCCAACCCGCCGCGGCCGGTAAAGGCCTCCAGCATCCGGCCAGCCGCCTCCTGGCCACGCCGCGTCGTCGCCTCGATCACAGCCGCAAATTCGGGCGCGATTGCCAACAGCGCCACATACGACGCGCTGCGGCCGGCGTCAGTCGTCAGGTCCAGCGCCGTCACCATGGAGCGCAACTCCTCCATGGTGTTGGGCATGGCGATGTTCAGGCCTTGCAACGAATCGGCCATGTCCGCGAGGCTCAACTTGGCGCGCTCGGCCTCCGAGTAATAGAGCTGGTAATACTGCGCGGTGGCCTGGCTCATGGCGTCAATGCCGCCAAAAGCGTCCACAAGCTTCGATGCAGTTGCCGCCCCAGACACCGAGACGTCGTACAGGCTGAGATCCAGCAGCTTCAGCCCGCGATTCGTGGCGCCAAGATTCGCGCCCAACCGCTGCAACGTCTGCGAGGCGGTTTCGTTCTCCTTGGAGAACTCGGCAATGTTCGGCACCAACGACCGCACCATGTTCTCGCCGACCGTCGCCAGGGCCGCTTCCAGCAGCTTCTGGTTTTCCTCGCTGTCCTTGGTCAGCGTGATCCGGAACTGATCGCTGTATGTACCCAGCGAATCTGCCGACACGCCTACGGCCTGCGCCAGGCTGGCCGCATTCGACTTCATGAGGTCGAACGCCGCGCCGACGTCATCCAGGAACTGACCATCCAGCCCCTTCGCGTCCATCCCGCTGCGACCGCTGCGGAACCATCCTCCTTTCTGCTTCCAAGGGGTGGACGTGTATCCGGTGAACCCGAGCGAGCTGAAGTCGCCGACCATCGTCGTATCGTCGTACTCCTTCGGCCCGCGCCCGAAGGCTCGGGCGATAAGAGCCGAACCAGAAAGGATCGACGCCCACTCGCCATTGATTCCAACCGACCGCAGCGCCTTATCCGTCCACAGAGACGGTCCGGTAATGGGGTTGTACTTGGCAATGGGCGCCATCGTGCCGTTATCGGCATCCCAGCCCGCGCGGTACAGGCTGCGATTAATCAACATGCCAGCGGCAATCCAGCCTGCCACAGGAATCGCGCTGGACATCATCGAGCCGGCGGTTGCAGCCGTGCTGCCCGCCGTGGTCGGGCCCGCCAAGCCGGCGGCCAAGGTGGCGCCCTGACCAGTCATGCCAAGCGCGAATTGCTGGGCGGCCGTAGAACCGATGGCGCTCCCGATGGAGGAAATGCCGGATGCCAGAGTGGAGGTTAATCCCCCTGTCAAGGCGCCGTACGCCGCACGGGCGACGCTGAATGCGTCGGTCCAGCCCAAGCCGCCACCAACACCGCCCTGCCCGCCTCCTACGCCCGCCAACGCTGACAGGCCGCTAGCGCCTGCATTTGCGCCCATCACGCCCGCCACATTGGCGAAGATGGTCGCCACAAACGGCTGGGCGAACATCCGATAGATCTGATCGGCAACCGTCGTCTTAAACGTGGTCGTCAGCGACTTGGTGAACGACTTCCACCCGTCCTTGCCGTTATTCATCATATCGGCGAAGCCCTGGCGGAAGACGTCGCCATATTTGTCGACGCTACGCTCCCAGTCGCGCGCCATCTCGTCGGTCGCCTTCTTCTGGGCGTCCTTCACGTCCTTTGCTCGGATAGCCTGGCCCAACCGCTTCCGGGCTTCGATCTCCTGCTCAATCAGGGCGATCTCACGCTCAGACCCGTCAAAGCCCTGCAATGCCGCTTTACGCTCTTCCAGGCGTGCGATGGTCAGCGCCTCCAGGGCGGCCTTGCTCAGGCCGTAGGTGGAAACCTGATCTTCGACCGCCTGGGCTTCCTGACCGATCTTTGCGACGCCTTCTTCCAAGGCGGTGTAATACTTATCGCGCTCCTCCTGAAAGCCCTTCGTCGCGGCATTGGCACGGACCAACGCCCCCGCCTCATCGGCAAGCGCCTTGGTTCGCTCCAAGCTGGCGCGCACCTGGGACTTGAGATTTCCTTTCAGAAGCTCCCCAATCTCTGCGGAGCGTCGCTCATACTCATTGAGCTTGCTGGTTTGCAGCCCGCGCTGACCCAATTCGGCCGCCAATGCCTGCTCTTCAGCGATGCGAGCACGCAAACGGGCCGCGTCCGACTCCGCGCCAGATGGCCCCTTGTCACCGCCCTTGTCCTCGAATCGCTTATCGATTTCGTCCAGCGCCGTCTTGTGGGCGGCGTAGACCTCGCGGTATCTCTGGGTTCCCTCCGCCAAGCCTTTCAACGCCTTTTGAAAGGCTTGGCCTTCCTCCTTGATGGCCTGCTCTCGTTGCTGCGACCGCGTCATCCGGCCGGCCCCAGAAAGGTAGTCGTCTCGGTTTCGGGCTTCATCGAGCTGCCGCTTGCGATCTGCGGCAGCACTCGCCTCGGCGACCGCGGCGGCGTCCTTGGCTTGCATCGCACCAAGTTCCATCTGGGCGGCATCAAGGCCGCTTTGTTCAGTGGCGGAAATCTTCGCACCGTTTTGCTTGGCAATCCGGATGTTCTCCTGCCGCGCACGAACCTCGCGCTCCTTCCTGCCAATGACGTCCTCGACAGTGGCCGGACGCCCGACGTCCGCCATTGCATCCCAGGCCTTGCCCGCCATGTCGCGCACGCCCTTCCACGCGCGTTCCAGATAGCCGAGGTTCTCAGACAGCTTCGGGGCGCGGTCGTTCAGCGCGTCCGCATACGCCTTCTGCGCAACTGCCGCCGCATCGGCGGTTTTCCCCTGCCGCTCCAACGCCCGAATCTGCTCGTAGGTGGAGGCGGTCAGGAAATTCATGCCCTCGTTTAGCTTGAGCGCAGCCTCCAGCGGAGCCTTGCCCAACTCCACGAATTCCTTAACCGTGTCCTCGATGGCCGTGCCGGTCGTCTTCTCCCAGCGCACAGAAGCGGCCGCAAACAGCTCCATATTGGCTGCGCCAACCTTCGCCTCACGGCTGAACAGTTGGAGCGCATCTGCGGCCTTCCCTTGCGTACCGACCACATCACCAACCCGACGGGACATGGCTTGCAGTTGGCCGCCGGTCACACCAGCGATTGCGCCCGTCTGGATGACCGAACGGTTAAAGCCTTGAGACTCGCCAGCGCCCTTAAAGTACGCCGCCCCCAGCAGAGCCACGGCCCCCGCAGCCAGCGTGAAAGGGCTTGCGAGGCCAGCGATGTAGCTCCCCATGGCACGCGCCGCAGGCCCGATGCCGCCGAACATGTCTTTCAGCTGCCCGCCTTGCTGGAGCAGCACAGTCATGGGTCGTTGGCCGCCCTGCAGGGACACGAGAATGTCCGTGAACTGCGCCGGCACGCCTCGCATGGCCGCAGCAGTGGCTTTCGCCGACATGCCCAACTGTTCAACCGCCGGAGCCGTCGCCAGCATGGCAGCCTTTGCTTGCCCCTGCTTGACCGTAATGGCGTCCAACTGTGCCAAATAGGGCTTGAGTTGGTCTGCGTCAATCCCGCGCTGCTTTGCCAACGCCGCGTAATAGGTGGCCGTCCCTCGGGCGCCCGCGCTGGTAATGGCAATCTGGCGCTCAATCTGGTTGATGAGCCCCTGCGTGGCCCGTTCCTGCTTGCGGCCCGCCTGCGTACCGGCTTCCGCCGCTTTTCCCATTTCGCTGGACGCTTCACGGCCGAGCGTAGAAATGGATTTCTTGGCCTTGCCGGTCGCCTCCGTCACCTCGGCCATCGTCGCCGTCAGGCCGGAAGCATCGCCCGTTACGGCGACGACGCCCTCAGCAATCACATTTGTCATGGCAAATCCAGTAAAAAAGCCCGCACGGCGCGGGCTATTTCTTGCTCATTTCGTCGAGCGCGGCATGCTCAAGGACGCGCATCTGTTCTTCTAGCTCTTCGAACCGCTCCGGCGTGAGCCCCATGCGATCCATCTTGTGAAACATCACGCCGTAGTCCAGCCCGGTAGCACCCGCCATGCCGACGCGCCACTGCGAGCGCAGCGCCACAAAGAGTTCGAACGCTTCCAGATGCTCTGGCCAGATTTCGACGGGATCACCCGCCACGTCATCCGGCGTCAAGCCGAAGGCGGCCAGTTCCTTAGGATCTGGCCCCTTCGCGTAAAGTGCGGCCCCGAGCGCTCTTAGTTTCCCTCGCGGGCCTTGGACAGCTCATCGATATAAGTGCCCAGCACGGCACGGGCCGAGCCGACGTATCCCTGCACCAGGCGCCCGATGTTCTCGGCGTCGAACGCGTCTTCCAGTTCCCAGCCGCTGGCGATGTCCATCAGCAGCTCGACGTCGTCGGTGCGATCCTTCAGGCCGTCGAGGAACTCGCGATATTCGTCGCGGGAGCGATGCTTGAACGTGAATTCCACGCTCTCGAAGCCGTCGCCGGGAACCGGCAGCGGCACCTTCTTCTTGAAAGTGGGTTTCGGGTTGAGGGTGAACTTGGTCTTGGTGGCCATATGAGATTCCTGGTGGGTCGGTTGAAAGGATGAATTGAAGGAGCCGCCCACAGCGGGCGGCTCGTCGGGTTGCTGCTAGCCTGCGATCAGGCCGCGTAGCGCACGGGGCGCGACAGCAGGGAGAACGTGGCTTGCACGCCCATGACTTCGCCCTTCGTCATGGAGGGCGTTTCGTTGAACGAGACGTAGCCGTTGTAGAGCAGCACCGAGCCGTTCGGGAAGGCGATGCGCAGGGCGCGCACCTCGCGCAGCTCGGCGGCCGCTTGCAGGGCCTTGTAGCCAGGGAGAGACGGGTCGTCAGCGATGGTGATCGCCAGCGATTGCGCGCTCGCCTGAGTCGGGATCTGCGCCTCAAAGTCGTTTTCGAGGAAGCTGTACGTGGCGAACTGCATTTCGCCGCCAGACGTCGACGTTTCCAGAATCTGCGTGATCTGGGTGAACGACGTGATCTCACGGAAAGAGCCGTTTCCAGTGCCCGCGGGAAACTGGATCGGGGAAAGCGTGTTGGCGCCTTCCAGAGCGAACGTTCCGGCGGCCGCGTCGGCGACGCGCAGGACTCGCTCATTCACCTTTTGCCAGCCGGATTTCAGCTCGATCAGCGCGCCGTTGGTCAGGCCATGCGCGGCGCTGGAAGCGACGCCGGGATTCGCGTTGGTAATCGCCGTGATCGACTTCGACGCGCCGTAGGCGGTCGCGAGCGACAGAATCACGCCGTTGGGGAGAGAAACAGCCATAGGTTTTTTCCTATCAAGGGACGAAAAAAAGCCCGCCGAGGCGGGTTGAGGGATGTGCCCAAGAGAGGGCAAAGGTTTTGGTTCTACGTTGCTGGGCTATGCGGGCTCGATTACATGGCTCTCAAGTTCCAGCGTCACGCTGACGCCGGCCAGGTCTGCCCCTGTACCTCCAGAGAGCGAACGGCTGGAGACCTTCGCCAAGAAGTAATGCGGGCCGATCTGGGGGACGTCGATTCGAAAGCTGTAGGGCCGGTCCTCTTTGGCGGCGGTGCGCAACAGGTCTTGCCCCGCATCTGCAATCCGATAGAGGTCCAGTTGCAGCGATTGCGGCACCCTGGCGACCCGCCGAAGAAACGAGACCTTGGCACCGATGGGTTGATAGGCAACGGTTTGGTACTGAGAAGCGAGAGCGCCGAACACTCGCACCCCCCGGGCCTGTTTGAATGGCAGCGCGCCAAATGCGCCGGCATCCAGCGCCGCCGGTGCATCCGGGCACAGCGCCACCGTGGCGCCGGCCAACACATTGGGAGTTGTCATGGGGCGTACCACACGCTGAAGTCCTGCTCGGCGCCCTTGAAGCCGGTTTCATCGTCACGGCGCGAGACGGGAGCGCCCAGGGGCATGGCGTACACGGGCGCAGCACACAACGCCGCCTGCACCGCGCCAATCAGCTCAGAGGCTTGAGCCCGGCCCTTCGCCCATACCGTTATCTGCATCCGCGCGTTCTGCTTGTCCGGCAAGGCTCCATCCATGAATATCGGAGAAACGCCCCCAACCTGCTGGAACGTGGCAAAGGGCATTGGCGTATCGCCCTCAGCCGCGTCCGGGTAGATTCGGCCCCCGAAGATCGGCCCGAGGGTCTGCACAATCAGCGCCTCAACCATGCTGAATCTCCTTTATCTTCTCCGCCAGGCGCTTGCGGCCCGCCTCAACCGCATCTTTCAGCTTCGCGTCCACTGACACACGCAAATATGGTTGCGCTGGGACAAACACGGGGGTCTTCAGCGGCCTGCTTTTCAAGGTGATCCACTCACCGCCCTTGGTCTGGCGCACCGCGTGGCGGCGCCAATGGCCATGCTCCACCAGCCACCAATGGGGGGCTTTCGCCTTGTTGACCCCTACGATGTAGGTTTTTCTGTCCGGCCCGGAGTCCCTCTCATCGAACCAGCGATAGATCGCCGCCTGCAGCTTTCCGAGACGGTACGGCACCCGCGCTCGCATTTCGTCGTACAGCACGATAGCCATCGCGTGGGCGGCAGGCCGAACGGCCTCTTGCTTGATTCGGTCAAAGAAAGCCGAAACCTGCTTTTCGATATCGCCCTCAAAAGAGAACGCCATCGAGTTCGCTCGATGCTGCTTGCCAGTCCTCAAGGAATCACCTCCCGCTCGGTCAGCTTCCGGCAAACGAGGTCAACATGCCTTCGGCGTTCTTCGTCGGGCAGCACGGCTTCGACCTCATAAACGTCCGCCCCGTACGTGACACGCATCCCCATCTCGACGGTCCGCCGATAGGGGATGCGAATGCTGGCCTTCTTCACTTCTTGCTCGGCCCCTGCCTTGATTGCCGCGATGCCAGACACGTAGCGAATCGAAGCCCAAACGGCGCCGACCTTCACCCAAACGTCCAGGGGCTCATTCGCCGAATCCCGCTCTTCGCCACGCCGCAGAATGTCCACGCGGCGATTGCGTTTCCCCGCTTTTAACATTGCGCCCCCTTACTCCGGCCACCAGCGATAGGGATCAGCGAGCGCGTCAAAGCCCATCGGGATCTCCGCCAGATTCAAGTCCGTAGTCGCCTCGCGGTTCACGTCCCAATGACCAATAAGGAGGAGCAGCGCGAGCGCGATGTCGTCATCCAGCACAAGGGCGTTCGCTGGTGCCGGGGTCGGTACGTCATCCTTGCTGCGGAAGAGCTGACGGCCGGTTCTCGATTCAAATCGGCGAACCGCAGCGCCCTGATACCGAGTGAGCATTCCATCGCTTGTGTCCTCCGGATCAAGCCGTAGATGCTCGCGGATCTCATCCAGTTCCAGCATGCGTCATGACGGGCCGGTTTCCCAGCCCGCCCCTGGTTGATTAGGCCGCCTTGCCCTGCAACGCCTTGATGGCGGCGGTGTCCTGCAACACGCAACCGAAGCGATGGAAGGCCAAGAAGCCGGTCTGGTCATACTCGGCGTAGCGTTCCACGAGACGCTTAAGCACCATGTAGCGCACGCGACGCAAAATGAACTGATCGAAGTCGCCCGCGAACATGAACTTGGCGCCAGCCGCGACGGACGGAATGGCTTGGTCGATGACGTACTGATACTTCAGCAGGCGTGCCGGCGCCCCCGAATCCAGCCCCGGAATCCACAGCGGGCGGCCATTACCGTCCTCCATTTCTTCCAGGACTTGCAGAGTGGCGTCGTTGAATGCCAGGCGGAACTTGGGCGCGTTGCGGTAGGCCGGGTCGATGGAGTGAATCAGTGCGTTCACCTCCTTCCAGGTGAAGGCACCCGCGGCGGCTGTCTGTTTGCCCACAGAGGCGGACGCGGCCAGGCCTTTCGGCTGGGCAGGCGTACCAGCACCCGTGCCCGTGACGATCAAGCGCGATTCAGCACGCCCGATACGCGAGGCGATGCGACCCGCCAAGAACGTCTCCATGTCGATACCCGAATCCGCGAGCAGTTCGTTCGACACCCGGATAACTTTGGAGGTCAGCTTGTGGGCACCCACTGCGTCCATGCCGAAATCCACATCCTTTTCACCAGCGTCGGTGTTTTCACCGATCAGCTCGCCCTCATCGTTCGTGCCGTTGCTCGTCGGCCATTCGATCGGGTTGCCGCCGTCGGTGACGAGGATCTGAGCAACGCTGGCGATGCCGCCGTACTGCTTCATGGATTCCTGCACCTTCGCCAGGAACGTCGTCGGGACGGTGTAGCCACCCTTTTCCGGACCAGTCACGCCCTGGGCGCGGGCCTCTTGCAGCATCTTGCGTTCTTCCGAGGTCAGTTCGGCCGCGCCCTGACGCACGAACTTGATGAATGCCTGGGAACGCTGCTCGTCGGGGCTGCCCTGGCCGGCGGCGGCCGCGGCTTCGGCGGCCAACTGGCTGGCGTTGTCGTCGACGTAGCGCTGCTCGGTGTCGCGCAGCTCTTCTTCGCGCTGGATCTGCTCGTCCAGCTTCTTGAGGTCGGCCTTCATGCCGTCCCACTTGGAGCGCTGCTCGTCACCCCAGGCGTTTTCACCTTGGGCCTCGTGGAACGTGCGCATTTCAGCAGCGATCCGCGCACGTTTTTGCTTCAGTTCTGCAAGGGTCATATCGACTCCGATTAAATAGAGGTAAGAGAGGTCAGTTCAAGGAAGCGCTCGCGTGCGCGACGCTCGTTTACAGCCTTGGCGGCCAGTTCCTGGGCGCCTTGGGCCAACTTCTTCCAGCTATCCAGCGAGCGCTGGGCGGCATGGCTGTCGCCATAGGCCGGGTACGTGACTGGCGACACGTCGCGCAGTTCGGCCAGCCTGTGGATCGTCCGGACGATGATTTCCCCCTCTCGGCGCCACTCGTCGCCGTCCGGAGCTACGCGAAATCCGAAGCTCGATCCGGTCACGTCGCCGCGCTGAAGCGGCGTAAGCACGAGATCCCGGACGGTCTGCGTGTCCGGCGGGTCGATGGTGTAGGCCAGGCCCCGGGAGTCGATCTCCAAGCGCAGCGTATTGCTGCGGGTACGCCCAAGCACGAAGTTGGGATCGTGGTTAAAGAGTGCCCGCACGTCATCGCCCATGACTTCATCAAACGCGCCAGGGGCGATCTCCTCGACAAACGTGCCGAAGAGCAGTGCGCTGCGCGTGTTGAACACGGCGGCGTAGCCAGCGATCTGAGGGCGCTGCGCTTCACCGTCGCCAGACGTGCGAAGCTCGCACGGCTGGTTACCCAGCGTGCGCATTTCAAGGTCTTTCATGGGATTCCCTATTGGCTGTCGGCCGGCGGAGTCGCCGGCGGCTTTCCGACCTCGGCGGCCGGCTTGGCATTGACGCTGATGAGCAACTCGGACAACCCTTCACGCGGGCTGAGGTCTTCCAGGGCCCGGACTTCGTTGCGGTCCATCCAGCCATCCGTGATGGCGGCGTGGTAGAACTCCGCGCGCTCCTTGGGGGTGCCGCGCAGCAGCCCGGCCAGATTGAGCTTCACGTAATAGCCCGCGCGCCGCTCGGCAGGTGTGAACAGCTTGCAGTTCAATTCCTGCTCCCAGTTCACCCCCCACGGCATCATCGAATAGCGCACAAAGCGGATGCTCTGCTCAGTGATATTCGAGTTTGTCGCGCGCTCCAGGTCGTTAATCATGTCCGCCGGCACGTTGTAGATGGCCGCAATTTCCGTGCGGTTCATCTTTCGCGTTTCCAGGAACTGCGCGGCCTCAGGAGGAATGGTCAGCGCGCGGTAATCCAGATCCGCAGGCAGCAGAAGCGTCTTGTTCTCCGATTGGATAAGCCGGGCTACGGCTTTGGTCCAGAACTCTCGCAAGCGGCCCCACGTGTCTTTGTTGAGGTCCCCTTTGACGGTCAGAATCCCGGTCGGACGCCCGCCTCCTTCGAAGAACTCACGCCCATAACGCTGCGCGGCCAGGCCCAGCCCCAGCATTTCCGCATGCTGCTGAATGATGCTCTTGCCCATACGGCCGGAAGACCCGAGGGCGCGGACATGAACCATGTCTTCCGGAGCGACGGCCATTGCCTTGCCGTCTTCGTCCGTCGTGCTGTAGATCCAACGTCCCGCCGGCTTTATCAGGGTGGTGGTCCAAGGCAAGCAAAACTCCAGCGCACGCAGCTCGCCCGAGCGGCGCCGCTCGATCCGGGTGAAGCCGTTCCCCCATCCGAGAACATGGTGCTGCTTCGTCTCGCGCCATTTGTAGCTGGTCTGCCAGTCGTTGGGCTTGGAGTGAATCAGATCAAAGGCCGGATGATCCGTCGCCGGCTCAATTCGGTTGCCCTGGCGGCGCAGCACCACTGCGGGCAGCTGCGCCACGTTGCTGGACAGCACGTAGTGGCAGGCGTACACCGCCGAGAGACAAAGTGCCGCCTCCGGCGTCACGGCGATGCGTTTTCCCTCGCCGTGCAGATACTCCTGCAGGTTCTGGCCCGTGAGAGGAACGGAGGGGCTTTCGAGACTGCGGCCCTCGAAAAGCGATGACAGAATCATCGTTTCCCCCTTGCCGCGGCGCGCAGGGCGAAGGCTAGGAGCAACGCTCCAGCAGCCAACAAGGATGGCCCGGTGCCAAATTGCACGTACACCCCGGCCGCCACGCAGCAAAAGCCAGCGAGGCCGGCTGCGTCAATAAGCAGATTTTTCATGTCACATCACCAGAATGTCGTCATCGGTCAGGCTGTCCAACACTGAGCCGCTTCGCTCGGCCAGCATGGCGCGGCCTACGGCCATAATCAGCGCTACGGCGCCGTCAATCTTGTTGTCATTGCCTTGCTTGATCGGCCGCACTACGTCATCGTTACCGGGCAGGTTCTTGCCGATCACATTTCCGATACACCAGGTCATGATGGGGTTGCCGTCGTGGTGGAATCGCCCAGAATTAATGGCGGCCTCCAGCTCTTTCATGGGGTCGCTCATGTTGGTGTAGTTCTGGACGATGGTGATGGGCGTCAAGCCTTCGTCATCCAGCTGGTGGGACAGATTGGTGGCGCCGCTCGGGTCAATCGGACTCTCTTCGACCGGGTTGAGACGATTCGCCTCGATTGCTTCCGCGTGAATGTCCCGATAGTCGATTTCAGAGCCGTCCGTGGTGTAAAGGTGGCCGGTATTGATCCATTTCTGGAAGCGCTCGGCCATCCGACGGTTATCGGTGTCGTTTGCAGTATCTTCCGGCACCCAGAACCGGGGCGCGACGCAGTAGTAGTGCCGCTTTCCGCCGATATCGCGATAGAACAGCCGCGCCATGCTGTTCATGTCCAGCTTGCGCGCCAGGTCGAACCCCAGAAAGGCACTTTGCCCCTCAAATTGCTCGAGGGTTAGTGTTTCGTCCTTGCAAGCTTCCCACTTCTGGATGTTGAAGTACCCGGCCTTGGCCGTCACCCAAAGGTTCAGGTGCTTGGTCTTGAACGTGTTGGTAAAGCGCGCCTGCTTTATCGCTCGCTGCTGCTGACTGATGAGGTAATCCGCATAGACGGACACGCCCATGTTCGGATTGGCCTTTGCCAACACCGCCGGGTCTGTCCAGTCATCACCTTCATCGATGGTCCAGATCCAGCCGAATAGCTCATCGTCCGGGACCAGCCCCTCCAGCATCTCAATGACCTCACGCCGCTTGTCGTAGCAAGGCCCTTCGATGTTCGCGCCGGCCGTCGTGATGATGAACATCAGGGGATGGCGACGCGCGCCCATGCCGGTAAGCATGGTTTCGTACAGAGCGGCCGAATCGTGCTCGTGGTACTCGTCGACAATTGAGCAGGACGGCGATGCGCCGTCGCCCGGATTGCCAATGATGGGCTCGAAGCGGCTCCCGTCCTCTGGGCGCGCGAGCGCTTGGGCGTTTACCTCGATGCCCATGTGTTCGACCAGCATGGGCGAGCGCTGAACCATGAGACGCGCGGGCCGGAACACCTCCCAAGCCTGCTTTTCCGTGGTCGCACCGGAATAGACTTCTGCGCCGAACTCGTCATCCGCCACAAACATAGAGATACCGACGCCCGCGGCGATGACGCTCTTACCGTTCTTGCGCGGAACCTCCCAATAGGATTCACGAAAGCGGCGCAAACCGCCTTTTTTCTTCACCCAGCCGAACGTGACGGCTAGGCCGAATTTTTGCCACGGCTCCAGCGTCACCAACTGCCGTTTAAACGCCCATTCCCCCTTCGTGTGGGGCATCAGCTCGATGAGCGTGAGCTTTTTCTCCGCTTCGGCGGCGTTGAATCGGTAGGGGTACTTCGCCGACTTGCTGGCGGCAAGGTCATCTAGGTGGCGCTGGCATGCCAGCACGACGTAGCGGCAGGCCGGCACCTTGCCTTTCACCACGTCTTTTGCAAATTTCAGCGCCTGCGCCACCCGTGGGTACTGGGGCGCCGCCATTCATCAGCCTCCGCCCAGCAGCGCGGCAAAAGGATTGCCTTTGCCGGGCTTCTTTGGCCCCTGCATGCGCTGGCGGCTGGACGGATCCAGGCCCAGGAATGAGCCGTAGGTCGCCATCTGCTTCAAAGCTTCGTTGGCGACGGTCGCCGCGGGATTTTTCAGAGGTCCGCCCTGCGACCCGGCCACCACGATTCCATGTTCCTGGATTTTCTCTTCGGCCAGGCGGAACCGGCCATAAGCGGCGCAGTAGGCTTCCAGGTTCTGAATATCAGTCGCCTGCAGGATCTTCTCCCGGCACAGCAGCGGCGCCAGGTGCTCCCACAAGTCGCGCCCGTGACCTTGCAGCCATTCCGGCGCAAAGACGTTGGTGATTTCGCCGTACGAAGGCGTGTCCTTGTTGATTGTGCGCTTCCCGGGATTGCCGGCGGCCAGCTTCTTTTCCGCTGGTTTCGGCTTGCGCCCGGAGCGCCCAGCTACTCCAGCCATAGCCTCTCCGTTGCTCAAAAACTGCGCAAAACGCGCTGATCGCTAAATTTCATTTTTCGCGGGCGTAAAAAAAAGACGGAACGGGCCGTCCTATGTGCATTTGGGCCAAGGATTGACCCACCCCCTCCCCTTCCCGGGGGGGTGCCGGGACCTCACGGGGGGTCAGGGGCGCGCCAAGGCGGCCGCCACCGGCCGACCACGAGCGCAGCGCGGGCATCTATGCCTTTGCCTTAGCGCGCGCCCTGGCGCTTTCCTTGGCGGTCTTCTTCCTATGACAATCGGAGTTGATCGCGGACAGGTTGGCCGGATCGTCGCTGCCGCCTTCCGCCTTCGAAATACGGTGATCGACCTCCGTCGCCGGAAGCACGCGGCCCGTGCGCCTGCACTCTTCGCACTGGCAAAGGTAGCGGTCGCGCTTCAGTATCAGCAGACGCAGCCGATCCCACTCCGTGCCGTAGCCGCGCTGGTGGCGGTTGCCGCGCTGGTGATCTCGCTTCCATCCAACAGCATCCCCGGCGTGCGCAGCGCAGTAGCCGGGGACGCGAATCAGCGCGGCACACCCTCGATGGCGGCACGGGAGTAAAGGTCGTCTTGCCATGCCATCCTCAAAAATCTTGCCGGGAGCTATCTACTGCACACCGCCCGGCGGCGATGACCGAATCCCCGCACGCCATGCCCAGCGTGCAGACCCTTGATAGCGAAAGGGCGGAGACAAACAAATGTTGTGTATTCTTGTGTAGTGTGTATAATTACACACATGAACAGCGCAGACCTAATCAAGCAACTGAGAACCGACGGCTGGTATCACGTTCATACCGTGGGCTCACACCACCAGTTCAAGCACCCCACCAAGCCCGGCAAGGTCACGGTGCCACACCCCAAGAAGGATCTACCGACACCGACAGTGCGCAGCATCCTTAAGCAAGCCGGCCTGCGCTAAGAAGGCCTTCAGAAAGGAGAAAGAATTGCTTTATCCCATCCACGTACACAAGGAGGAAGGCAGCGCCTATGGCGCGTCTTTCCCCGACTTTCCCGGTTGCTTTGCAGCTGCGGACGATCTGCAAGATCTTCCCCGTGCGGCACAAGAGGCAGTCGAAGCCCATTTCTATGGCGAGACTGATCGCATCCCGGATCCCACCGCGCCCGAATCATGGGCAGCCGAGGAGGACTTCCAGGGCGGCTACTGGATGATGGTCGATATCGACCTATCCAAGGTCAATGCGAAAGCCGTGAGGCTCAACATCAGCCTGCCCGAAAACCTCGTCCACCGCATTGATGAAGAGGCGAAGGCACGCCGCCTATCCCGCTCAGCGTTTCTGGCGATGGCCGCTGAACATGAAATGGCTGGAGCTTGATCCTACTCACTCGATAGCCTCGATGCGTCCGCCATGCGCTGTTTCGCAATTTCAGCGTACGCATGCTCTCGCTCGATACCGATAAACCGCCGGCCAGCCTGAATTGCTGCAACGCCAGTTGTCCCGCTTCCTGCGAACGGATCGACAATGAGGCCGCCAGGCAACACGGGGCGTAGCAACTCGCGCATAAGCCCCGTGGGTTTCCCAGTCATGTGGAACTTGTCGGCTTGCTTGACAGTAGATTGGTAGCAACCGTCAAACGGCCCATCATGCTCTAGCCGTATTGCTGGCCCCTTAGTGCCCCAGACGACGTATTCGCACTGATGCCTAAAATATCCTTTGTGAGGCGCTCTCGCTCCCCGACCTTTGTCCCATGCGATAAGTCCCCGCCAAACGATGCCGCCCGCTTGGACGGCGTCCGTCATTACGGGTAGCTGCCGCCAGTCCGTGAAGACCATGAAGTAGCCACCGGGTTTGAGAATTCGCACGCACTCGGCAATCCACAGAGAACACCACGCCAAGTAGCTGCGCTGGTCGCGAGAATCACCTGAAAACGTCGGATAGACGCGTTTCGTGCCTCCATTTACATACTTGTTCTCTGGCGCTTGAGCCTTGTCATCCCGACTGAAACCGCCAGATGAATAGGGAGGATCGGTAATGACGGCATCTACGCTATTTGGCTCCACTGAATAAAGGAGGGGCAAGCACTCGCCCTCGAGTACCTGCCAATCGGGCGCTTTACCGTGCATACCGTACGTGACAGCCGCATTCTCTTTCATCATGCTCCAAGGTCCCTGTTTCGGATGCTCGGCGGCATGCTGAATTGTGGCTCTCGGCGCTCGTGGCGCTCTGGGCCATCGAAAACGAGTTCACGGTTTTGCAGCGTGAACACTTGATGTTGAGCCGGACGTATCCGGTCGATTCTGCGAGCTTGCGCGCGCAATTGGTGCAGCGTAGTTCATCCATGAGCGCAGTTCATTGTGTGATACCGTAGGCCCCGCCTGTACAGGTGGGACGGCCTTGGGTCGATCACGGCTCACTCCGTGTTTCGGCTGTCAACGAGGGAACTCGCGATTCCCTCGTTGTCGCCGTCTTCTATAGCTGAAATGCAAAAGCCCCGACCGGAGATTCCGTATCGGGGCTTTCGTTTGTCTGGAGCGGACTGCGGGGCTCGAACCCGCGTAAGCGGCTTGGAATGCCACGACCTGACCACTCGGCCAAGCCCGCAGAAATGCAAAAAGCCCGCTGCTTTTGCTGGCGGGCTTTCTTCGTACGCACTTATTCAAAGTGACTAAACATGGCGAACTTTAGCAGAGAAAATTCAACCTTGCAAGAGTCAGTCGCAGAGCCCTTTTGCAGACAACAGATCGGCGGCGTACTCCATTGCAAGCGCTTCGACGCCCTTCTGCCCGGCGCCGCGCTCGCCCCCCTTCTGCTTCGTTGTCCGCGTGCCATACAGCCAGAGTTTGATCTTGCCGTTGTGATTGGTAGCCGTCGCCGCGCTGACGTTCGCGCGTTCCGCCGCCTCGGACAGTTTTACGTCCTTGCCGAAGTAGCGCGCCACGATAGCGTCCCGCAGGACTCGCGGCGTAGGGTGCGCGGACAACGCATCGCACGCCGCCGCGTCGGATATCTCGCGCACCGCAGCGAGCCAGTCATGCCGGTCTACGCTGCCCTGGCAGCACTTGCAGCGATCGGACCGGGGCGCGAAGCGCGCGACGAGAATTGCACGGTAGAGGCGGGGCAGCTTCTCCAGAGCACTGAAGATGTATGCCGCCTGTCCCGCACCGTCGGTGCCGCCCAACCCTTTACCCGACGCGCCCGCCAGCGTCTCGGCCATACGCGTCATCATGGGTTTGTCGTACACCTGGTCGGTATGGTTGTAGGCGAAGGTCAGCGCGGCATGCGCAGTTTTGAACAGCCGGCTCGACTGCTCTTCAACGATAGGCGTGGAAGGCACGCGGGACAGTGTCAAGGTAGTCATCAGATAATCCCCGGGGAATAAGTCACTTTCGGAATCAGGTAATCGAGAAGCACGGAGCGCGCCTCGTCAAAGCTTCGGCACACCTCGACGCGGTATCCCGCCCCCTGGAGGTAGTCGATCCAATCTTTCTGGTTCTTGCTGACCCTGCCGTCAGCGGTCTTCATTTCGATCCACAACCCCGGGCATCCGAAGCGCGGTACGGGCAAGCAAAGATCGGGCACGCCAGACTTGACGCCCTGCCCCTTCAGCTTGGCCGCCACCGCAGCGTGGCGCTGGCCACCGTTTGGCACATGGAACAGGCGCGACAGTTCGGGATAGACGCCAGCCTGAAGGGTTGCCCACCGGACAACCTGGGCCTGTATGGTGTCCTCGCTGAGACCGGCAAGAATCGCTGCGCCCCCGCCTGCGCGAGACGAACGCCTGGCGGGAGTATTGGGCCATCGCTTCATGCCTGCGCCCCGTGGTCCGTGCCCAGGCGCAGCGCATTGCGCGCCATGGCGACAATCCCGGGCGAGTAGCGTTTGCCCTTCGGGTTTTCGGTTTCTGCAATCACGCGCTTCCAGCCCCGCAGCGGATCGCGCCCCGACTGGTCCATGATTCTCGAAGCGCCAATCTTGCGCATTTGCTCTTCGGCCTGGCTGCGGCTTGCTGCCGTCACCGGCGGCGCGGGCAACGCCTTAACCACGGCGGGCACGGGCTTCCATTCTCCACGGGCCAGCACGTCATTCAATGCCCGCTCCCAACGCGCCTTCATCGTGGCGTATGAGCAATGCTGCAGGTCATGCGCCCCCGTCTCGACCGCCGCCCAAAAGATTGCCGGGTGCGGCCAGTTGCCCTGCTCGCCGTTGTGGCGTGCGGCCATACCCGCGACCGCCGTGTAAAACGCCACCTCCGGTTGCAACGCTGGACGGCAAGCGCGGATGAACTCACCCACAGCGGGCGGCCAGTCGGGATTCATGCGACGGCATGTCCGCAAGCCTTCGGCCACTTCCTGCGGAGTCACGCGTTCATCGTCCAGCGCCTCCGCCCACGCAGCTTTCCAGTTCTCGATGCTCTGCATGTCCGGAAAGTCCTTCAGCCAGCGCCCCCCGTACGTGCCAGAGAGGCGATTCCACAGGTGGTCGATCAGGGAAATGCCCTCCAGCTTCGCCAGCGGCACGGACCAGCCGCAGCGCTCATTCGTCGATTGTGCGACCGTCGTCATAGTCGGGGCCTCCATGGGTGCGATTGCGGTTTACGTAGTCGGTCGGGTTGAACTTGCCGGGACGCTGGGCGCCCCCGGATGCGGCAGCGTTGGGAGCAAACAGGCCCTGCCAGCTTTTGCCAATGGCGTTTTCGATGACAGCGGCCGGCGTGTGGCCCTGCTGGCGGAATGTCGCCAGGTCCTTGACCTGTTGCCGTGCGGCCTCCTCGGTCAGCGGCTTGCGAATCTGCACACGGTGGCGCACCCAGCGCCCCCACAGTTCCGCATCCAACCAGACAGGCAACTCCACGCGCATCGGATCGAACCCCGACGAGCGCTTGCGCGCGGGTGACGGTTCTTGATGGTTCTTCTTTTGGTTCTTGATGGTTATATGCGGGTGCAGCCTGTTGCACCCTTTCTCGTCGCCGCTTGCACCCTTTACGTCGCCAGTTGCACCCTTTGTGTCGCAATCTGCACCCTTTCCATCGCCTTCAAAGGGTGCAGGATTTGCGTCGTTCTTTTTGGGTGCAGAATCTGCGCCCTTTTCTTGCAGCTCGGCGTCGGATTTAAGGGATGCAAAATCTGCACCCTTAATCCACGCGGGCGAAATGCGGTACTCGGTGGCGCGGCTGCGACCACCGTTGCCCGCGTTGACCGTGATGAGCCAACCAGCCTCTTTCATGCTGGCGAGGTGGTTCTGCACCGACCGCACGGACTGGCGCGCCTTCTTCGCCAGCGTCTCGACGTACGGAAAGATGTGCGTCCCGTCGTCGTGTGCGTGGTCCGCGAGTGCCAAAGCAAGGGAGAACTCATTGCCCCCCGCCGGGTATCGGTCGAAGACCATGCCCGTCATCTTTGCGCTCATTGCGCACCTCCATACAAACTTTGGTACCCGATCTCTGCTTCCAGAGCCCAAAGGCCCAGGACGATTAGGGACAAGCGGGTTTCTTGAAATCCAGCCTCCCACAGCGCGACCTTCTGCTCGTAAGTCGCGCCCGTGGTGTTCTGGTCGATGTAGGCGTGGCAAGCCACGCAGCCCCACGCGGCGGCCCAGTCATGCGCCTTGAGCCAGCCGGCTTTACCGTGGCGAGATTGATTGGAGTGGCACGCCACCACCGTCCGCGGATCGCCACAGCACACGCCAGGCACGCGGATCTTGCACGGCATGCCCTTCGCAAGGGCTAGTAAGCCAGCATTGCGATACAGAGTTTTGGTGGCACGCGGCTTGGCGCGGTGGCTGGGCATACGGTTGCCGGCCGCTTTCAACGCCGAACGCTGCCGCAGGGGCGCGCCACGCTTCAGCGGGGTCTTTTGCTGGAGGGGGGTCTTGCGCTTCAACGACATTCCGCCCCCACCTGCTTCTTGACCCGATACCACGCAGGGAACTTCCACGCGTTCACGTGGCGCTCGACCAGACCGGCCTGCGCCGCGTCGAACACGAACGAATCAACCGCGCATGCTGCTGCCATGGCCTTAGATGTGCTGGACCAAGGATCGACGGCCTTCATGGCAGGCTGCACGATGGCCTGCAATGCACCGACGTCCACGCGCCCCCGCGTGTCAATGATGGCCTGCCGCACCTGCTCCACCGTCTCAGGCGGCACCTGGTAGCCCCGGAACATGTGCAGGCAGTCAGCCATAGATGCCGCTCCACTTCACGAAAGGCTTGCGCACCGCCTCATGGAACAGGGCCGCTGCTTTGGGGGCGTGGTCCAGCTGGGCGCGGCTGGTGATCCCGCATGCGTCCCGGACGAACTGCGCCGCCTGCTGACTAGCGCTCACGCCCTCGGGGGCGGCGCCCTCGCGGGAAGCAACCCACCGCTGGAACTTCGCGCCGTTGCACATCATTGCAGCCGCGCGCGACAGCGCCGCCCCCTTACGCTCCGTAGATGCCACACGCGCCCGCACGGGTAGGCCAGAAGTCCCCCGCGTCAGCATGTCGCCCTCGCCTTGTCCTGGGCGGCCCGGACCACATTGCGCTTGAGGCGCTGTGCCTTTTCAATGATCTTGTCGCACTCGACCATGATGTGAGAGGCGTCTTCTTCGCAGATATCGCCATCCGCAACCGCCTCGACGGCAACGGCGGACAGGCGGCCGTTCAGGGACGACATTTCCAGCACCTTGATGCGCACTGCCTCCAACTCGTCGGCATGCAGCGGCGCCGGGGGAAGAATGCTGGCCGCTACCCCGTAACGCACGTTCAGCGCCATCAGCCAGTCGCGGGCGTGCTGCGCCCCCTCGGCCTTCTCCATCATCCATTCAGTCGATAGCTCGATCAGGTCCAGGGACATAGACTGGCCTTTCACCCGGCGCATCTTTGCGCGCAAGGTCTCGGGATGGATCGACACGCCCCGGCGGCTTGCCAGGAACATCGCAAGTTCCTCGACGCCCCCGGGAGTCTTCGTCACGCCGATGTACAACGCATCGTGCGGGTCAATCGGGTTGTATTTGCAAGTCATACGGTCTTACCTTGAAATGCCGTGCGTATCAGGGTTTTGCTATTGCTTCGCTGCCCCTAGTATGTGCAGCATGGAAAGCGAACTTCAAACGTCCAAGGGTCCGATCTGGACCTTATCGGTGGGTTTGGTCGATGCGGGCTCCGGCGCTGCCGGGCTCGCTGATTCGTGTGGGTCGTTGAAGAACCAAGCGGCTTCCCCGGCCGTCAACCGGCGACTTGCCAAGCGCGCACCGAAGGTCGGTGGCGCAACGCTGCGCTTGAAATCAGGCATGATCCGGGCCCTCCATCTCAACGCCGCCCTCGCCCTCAGCGTCCGTTTCGTAGGGCTGCCCAATCAGCTCCGGCCAAATTTCGCGCCAGTCTTCGGGACGCAATTCCTGCCGTCGGACTTTCTTGCCAAGCGCCAGCTCGATCCGTGAGCAGTACAACTCCGGAATCTGCTTGTCCCGGCTCAACCAGTTCTTGATGCGCTGGGCGGATACGCCTATGAGCGAAGCGAGAGCGGCCTGAGAACCGGCAAAGCGGCAAGCACGTCGCAGGGCGGGACGGTGGTCAGATTTCTTTTGCATTGGGCTGTTGTGACCGACAAGGGAAAGCCCAAAGGTAAACGATTGTTGGATTTTGGTCAACGCTCGTTTATGGAAAAAATAAACAATAGTTGATAAGGTGCGGGCCATGGCAATGGGCAACAACATCCGATTCCTCCGCTTGGCGCGGGGGCTCTCCCACGACTCGCTCGGCGAACTCGCCGGCACGAGTGGTCAGACCATCGTTCAGCTGGAGAAGCGCGATAGCAAGAAGTCGGCTTACGGCGCCGCGATCGCGCGGGCGTTCAATCTCTCGCTCGAAGAGCTTCAAGACGTTGAAATCGATGGAATAGACGCTGCGAAGCGGCTGCTTGAGCAGGCAGATAGCCGCGCTCTTAATCCGTACTCCTATAGCCCTATTCCACCCAATTCCCCCCTGTCCGTTCAAGAACCGCAGCCTGAGTACATAGGTCGGCGCCCTCCAACCAGACTATTGCCTGTTGTTGGTACGGCGCGACTCGGCGAGAACGGTTATTACGAACAATTGGCTTACCCGGCCGGACATGGAGATGGATACGTGGAACACTCATCATCGGACCCTGACGCATACGTGCTTCAGGTGAGGGGCGACAGCATGGCCCCTGCGATCCGAAATCGTTGGTATGTGGCCGTCGAGCCCAACAGCGCAATCACTCCTGGCGAGTACGTCGCTGTGCAGCTGAAGGACGGCCGGAAGATGGTGAAGGAGTTGCTCCTACGCGATAAAGACGGTGGCGTCGAACTCATGTCCGTGAACGGCGGCGCCCGCCTGAGCTTCCACCGCGATCAGATTGAGTGCATTCAAGCAATCGGGGCCGTGATTCCGCCCAGCAAGCACCGCGAACACTAACAAGCCCGCGCACAAACCACCCCGCCCCGCCTGGCGGGTTTTTTTTCGTCTAAAGCAAACTTTTGATTGGAACGACAAACAACTGTTGACTCCCCGTGAACGCATGTTTACTATTCAAACCAACAAGTGTTTACTGTTCTTTAACAACCGAGGCCGCCCGCCCCCGCGAGGGAGACGGGCGAAACAGGACAACCAGGCGCCAGCGCGCCCCCGGACCCTGTGTGCTTGGGCCTCCGCGCCCAAGCAACGCCCAGCCGGGCGTGGCGACGATAACCCCGGCCTCCCCCCAACGGGGATCTTTCGCTGATTGAAAATTCCTTCGCGAGATTCGGGCTGTGCGCTACTCTTAGCCGAGATCTGTCTTCCCTGCGTCATCCCTCTCGATCACACACGTGAAAGGAGCAAGTCCGCTATGAAGCAGTTGTACCCCGAAGCTATTGCCCGTACCGTCGAGAAGCATCGCACGATTAGAAGGCCTCGCACCGCAACATTCCACGGCCTTGTTCCTCTAGCTCTGACGAGCCTGGCTATTTCGATCTCTGCCGGAGCGTGGGCGGCGAATACCCCCAAGCCTGCAGAGCAGGCAACTAAGGACGCCAACGCGGCGCTGCAGAAGGAACTGCCCTTCTCCGACAAAACGTCATTCGACCTTGCGCACAAGGGCTTCATTGCTCCACTGCCTGCGGGCATGATCAAGGGTGCCCAGGGCAACCTGGTCTGGGACCCAACCAAGTACGACTTCATCAAGAAAGGCGCGCCGGCGCCGGACACCGTCAATCCCAGCCTGTGGCGGCAGTCCCAATTGCTGAACATCTCAGGGCTTTTCCAGGTCATGGACGGCATCTACCAGGTCCGCAACTATGACCTATCCAACATGACCATCGTCGAGGGCAAGGAAGGCCTGACGATCATGGATCCGCTGATTTCGACCGAGACGGCCAAGGCCGCGCTGGATTTGTACTATCAGCACCGCCCCAAAAAACCCGTGGTGGCGGTGATCTATACGCACAGCCATGTCGATCACTACGGCGGCGTGCGGGGGGTGGTGGACGAAGCTGACGTCAAGGCAGGCAAGGTCAAGATCTATGCGCCGTTGGGCTTCCTGGAGCACGCCGTGGCGGAAAACGTCATGGCAGGCACCGCGATGAGCCGCCGCGCCAGCTACATGTACGGCAACCTGCTGCCCCCCAGCGCTACGGGGCAGGTCGGCGCGGGTCTGGGCACCACGACCTCGGCCGGCACAGTCACCCTGATTCCGCCCACCGACATCATCGAGAAGACCGGCGAAAAGCGAACCATCGATGGGCTGACGTATGAATTCCTGTACGCCCCGGGCAGCGAGGCGCCCGCCGAGATGCTGTACTACATCAAGGAAAAGAAGGCGCTGAACACCGCCGAGGACTCCACCCATACGCTGCACAACACCTACTCGCTGCGGGGCGCCAAGATCCGGGATCCGCTGGCCTGGTCGAAGTACCTGAACGAGGCGCTGGCACTGTGGGGCGACGACGTCGAAGTGATGTACGCCATGCACCACTGGCCCGTGTGGGGCAAGAAAGAGGTCCAGGAACAATTGAGCCTGCAGCGGGACATGTACCGCTACATCAACGACGAAACCTTGCGCCTGGCCAACATGGGCTACAACAAGGAAGAAATCGCCGAACAGGTCACGCTGCCCGAGGCCATCGCCACCAAGTTCTCCAACCGCGGCTACTACGGCTCGCTGAACCACAACGTCCGGGCGACCTACGTGCTGTACCTGGGCTGGTTCAACGGCAACCCGGCCACGCTGCACACGCTGCCGATCCAGGAGGCGTCCAAGCGCTACGTGGATATGATGGGCGGTGTCCCCGCCATCCTTGAAAAGGCGCGCGAATACTACAAGAAGGGAGACTACCGCTGGGTGGCTGAAGTGGTGAACTACGCGGTCTTCGCGGATCCTGGAAACCAGGAGGCCAAAAACCTGCAGGCCGACGCGCTGGAGCAGATGGGCTACCAGGCCGAAAGCGGGCCGTGGCGCAACTTCTACCTGACCGGGGCCAAGGAACTGCGAGAAGGCGTGCAAAAGCTGCCCGTCCCGGACACCGCCAGCCCCGACACCGTGCGGGCGATGACGCTCGACATGCTGTTCGACTATTTCGCGGTGCGCCTGAACCGCGAGAAGTCCGCGGGCAAGCACGTGGTGCTGAACCTGGATTTCACCGACACCAACCAGAAGTACACCCTGGAAATGGTCAACAGCGTGCTTAACCACACCGAGGGCAAGCAGGCCAAGGAGCCCACGGCCAGCATGGCGCTCAGCCGCGAGACGCTCAACCGCATGATGCTCAAGGAAATGACGCTGAAGGACGCTCTTGCCAAGGGCGAGGTGAAGGTCAGCGGCGATCCGCAGAAGATCACGGACATGTTCGCCTCGCTGGACAACTTCGAGTTCTGGTTCAACATCGTTACTCCGTAGAACAGTTCCACGACGGGCAGTCCTTGCCTGTAGGCTTTACCAGGGGAGCGTCCTGCTCTCCTGGCCGTCCCCCCTTTCAACATACCAACGGACGGCTGCTTCTAAGCAGCAAGCACCGCGTATGGGCTCGCCCTTTTTATACCTGTCTAAACATCCTTAGGAGATAGCTGTGCTCGAAGCACTCGTACGCTTCATCGAAGAACTGATTGACGTCTTCAATTTCGGCAACACCATCAACAAGTAGTGTCATCGGGAAGGACGGGCCTCACTTCGAGTGAGCCACGGAATTCTCGCCGCCGCCTGTCCCTTTCCCACCTTTTTGGCCATCTCCGAACTGAATCACGCTGAACTCGCCTGTTGACTCAATGTAAGCCCGCTTGACGCATGCTATGCGGTCTATTCCTTTTAAGCGCAACTGCTCCAATAGCTCTCCGCGGGTGATGTGTTCTCGCCGCAGGCCGGATACAACTAACCGACCGTTTCGAACTAGGCAAACGCGTTGGGGCTCTAGAACGCGTCGCAAGGCTGGCACATGATAGCTAACGCGGTCCAGGAAATAGCTCCAGCCGACGATTGTCACCACCACGATTATCCCGTCGCCGAGAGAATAAGAATCGCCGGACATGGCGTTGCCCGCCGCGTCGGCCACCAATACCAAGACCAGCATGTCGGCAACGCCCAGGGAACCAAGATCACGCCGACCGGAGATTCGTAGCAACACATAGAGAACCCAGTACATCGTGGATCCACGTATGAACATCTCCGCGAATCCTGCCTGGAGCTCGAAAATATTCGAGATGTCGACCATGTCTGTCATCTCCCCTCACGCAGCCCCGCACTCCATTCGCCATATAACGCAATCAACCTAGATAACGCATGCTCCGCGCTCGCAAGGCGAATGGCGTTGCGCCCTCCCGCGAATTGGATCGTCTCCGAATAGACGGCCGGCGATGCGTCCGCGTCTCCCCTTTTAAACACCCACGCAAAACATTGGGTTCCTGCGGGGATTTCGGAGTCGGTGCTGTCAGCAACACCGGTGTTGGAAATAGCGACGTTCGCACGGCTTAGCCGTGCAGCACCGAGCGCCATCTCCTTAGCCACAGCTTCGCTCGTCAAGTTGTGGCGTTGAAGGGTACGGGCAGAAACTCCCAAACACTTCATTTTTGCCTGGGGAGAATAGACGACAAAAGCGCAATCCAGTAAGGCGCCCGCGCCCGGCACATCGGCCAATGTGGCAGCTATGAGCCCTGCCGTGCACGATTCAGCAGTGACCAGCGTCAGCGAATATTTATGCATAAAGAGCGCGGTCCGCTCGACTGCATTCATTCCCGTCCCCCGGGTGCCAATGGTGGGATGCAGTCAGCAAGTTTTATGCCGCACACTCCAACTCCCATGTGGCGATAGTTACACCCGCCACACCGCGCATCTGGCCTACCCCATGTCCTTGACAATCTCTGCCATCTGGTGGGACTTCGCTCTGCTCGCCCTTGGGGCAGTAGTGCTGGCCCCCATTGGCGAATACCTCACCCGCCGCTATGTTGCGGCCGATCCCTGGAAGCCGACATGAACACCATCAGCGCAAGCGCGCCCCCGGTGCGCCACCGTCCCCCCATCACGATCAAGCGGGCAGCCCGCAAGCTGGGCGCCCTGATCGCTCCCCGCGACCACGCCGGCAAGGGCCACTGGAGCGACGACGCGGAAATTCCGCTGTGGGCCTGGCCCGCCAGCGTGGCGTTGGCCATGTTCTTCCTCTTCGGCCCACAGTTCCTCGGCTGGCTACTCGGATACCGCTCCTAGACGCCACGCGGACCACGCCTCTTCACCTACTGACGTTTTGTTGGCGGCATCGCCAGTGACTCAACCAGTTCCCCGTCTGCATCACAGCCAAGTCCCAAAAGAAACGTGTGGACATCCACACCTTGGCGGGCGGCTTCATCTTGTGCAACTCGCCAGCACTCCACAAGGCGCGCCTCCTCAACACCAACTTTCATTTCGTGAATCGGCTGAGTGGGCCGATCCGCAGCGGTTTCCCCGCACAACCGGCTTTCATAGCAGAACCGCTCCAATCCCCTGCGGATAGCCGCGCCAAACCGGCTATTCGAGTCTTCCATTCTGACCTCCGTCCCAACGGAAGAATCTTAGCTCAATCACAAAGTGGCCAAACCATGAACGCTCCCCCCGCATCGTTCAAGACGATGATCAAGGACGGCACGATCAAACGCGCCGACGCAATGAAAGTCCGCTATTCCGATATCCGCGTGAAAGAGGGTTTCAACCTTCGTGACCTGGACGACGAATACGAAACCGGTATTGAAGCCCTGGCCTCCTATATTCTGGCTGGCGGCACGTTTCCCGCGCTCGAGGTCATCGCCCTGCCGGACGGCTCCGGCGTAGAAGTGGTGGACGGCCATCGTCGCTATGACGCCATTGGGCGGGCAATCCAGCGCGGCGCCCCTATCGAGTGGGTTGCCGTGGTTGGGTTCCAGGGCAATGAAATAGAGCGCCGTGCGCGCATCTACACCAGCAACGAAGGCGTCAAGCTACGGCCACTTGAAGCGGCACGCGGCTTCAAGCGGTTTCGCGGCATGGGCCTCGCCACGGAGGAAATCGCGTCCCTCGTCCATCGCAGCCGGCCGCACATTGAGAACTATCTGGTCCTGGCGGATGCCGAGCCCGATGTGCAAGCGTTGGTGCGAGCCGGGGCGGTCTCCGCCGAGGTTGCGATAGACGCAGTTCGCCAGCACGGCGCCCAGGCCGGCGAGTTTCTAAGCGGCAAGGTGATCCAGGCGAAGGCCGCGGGCAAGGCCAAGGTCACGGCCAGCACCATCCACGGCCGCGCACTGCCCCGCAAGGTCGTCTCCCCGCTCATCAGCGGCGTCGACACGTTTATGCAGGGCCTGGACGCCAATCAGCGCGCGACCCTCTTGGACATTCAAGAAGGCCGCGTTGCCGCCGAAACCATCACCATCCCCGCCGCCGCCCTGCTCGACCTATTCCAGGCGCATGGAGCGGTCGAAACCGTCCGCGCCAAGCAGGCGGAGAAGCAACGCCGCCAAGCCGAGGCCGCGGCAACGGCCAGCCAGGCCGAAATCCCCACCGCAGAGGGTGCCCCCGCATGAACGCCCCCCAAAACCTCGACGAGCTGGACGACGTTGACCTGGCCGCGCTGTCCACCCGCGTGCTGCACGACATGGTCGCAAAGATGACCCCGGAAGAGCGCCAGCGCTATCGCGAGGCCCTCGACGCCGCAGACGCGCCCCTCCGCGGTTTCCTGGGCGCCGCGCTCGGTACGCCCGAAACGTCGCCCTCCGCCCCCGGCCAGAGGTGCGCGACGTGCCGCGGCGCATTCTCCGGCATGTCCTGGGACACGCTCTGCCCTTCGTGCTGGGAAGAACAACTCAGGAAGGATTCGGCCGAGCGCCGTACCCGCGCCACCGCCGGCGGCGTGGCGCAGAAGCCAGATTTTGCGCGCGCAGAGGAAATCGCCAGCGAGTACGTGCAGGGCTACGAGTGGCGCGGCGAAGACGTGGCTGGCCGCGACACCTGCTACACGCCGAACAAGCGCGAGCGCGCAATGATTACCGATGCAATCCTGGGTCTGCTGGCGTAGCCGGAATTCGTCGCCGCCCTCGCCGCCCAGGTCCCGCAGCAGGGAGAGGCGTGATGGAACTCAAACTTGAAGAGTCCTACGCGTTGGACGACTCGTGCCAGCTCAAATACTGGGCGCGCGGTCATTGGGATTGGGGCGAATTCGTCACCGCAGTGCAGGACCGCATACGCGCCGACGAGCGCGATATTCCGAACTGGGTAGTGATCCAAGCTCCCGTAAAAACACTGTACCAGCGCACCGTGCCGTACCGGAATTCCATTGTCGGGGACACGCAGCTTGTGCTCTCGGACAAGCCTGGACGCGGTGCCACCGCAGTGACCGTCATGGATTTCTGGTTCCCCCTGCACGCCTACCTGCCGCTTAAGTCGCAGCCCACCACCAAGGAAAGGACATGACCGAGAACAACTCCGCCCAGGCAGCAGAGCAAGACCCGCTGAGCGACCAATTCGTCAACGCAGTGATTCGCCAGCACGGCTACGACAGCCCCGAGGCGGTGATCGCCAGGCTGTGGCAATGGATCGGCCTGAACGGCAGCGAAAACGGCGTCACCCTGCTCATGTACGAAGCGCACAAGGTGCTGTCCAAGCTGCGCGCCACTGTAGCCGATGAGCGGGCGGCGCTGTCGCAATACGATTATCAAGCCCTGTTCGACGCCATCGGGAAGGCCGTCAAGGTTCATCCGAATCTGGCCATCGAAATTTCGGTACAAGCGTTCCGCGCCGCCCTGGCAAGCGCCCCTGCCGACCCGGAGGCTGCGGAGGTGGACTTTCTGGTCCGCGTCCTGGAGAACCTGGACACATGGCGCGCCGAGGAGTGGAGCGAGTTGCTTGAGCGCCGCCCCACCATCCTCGCAATGCTCCGGCCTATGGTTCTGGCAAGCGCCCCTGTAGCCGGGGAGGCGTTCATGTACGGGGTGATGGGGCCAGACGGCAAGGCCTATCTGGATGAATTCTGCGTGTCCACCGATCGGGCCGAACTGGAGCAAGAAGTAGTCACGCCGATGAACGAAGACCACGGCGAAGGGAAATATGCCGTGGTCGCACTGTTTCGCCATGCCGCGCCCCAGGCCAGCGAGGCGGTGCGCGATGTCGAAGACGCCGAACGGTGGCGATGGGCTACAGCCTCCGATGGCAATGCCGACAAGCTTTGCTCCATTGTCCTGTGTCATGGCGGCTATCAGGACAAGATCAACGAGCGCGCCGACTTCTACCGCGCCGCCCTGTCCGCGCAACCGGGAGCGCAGAGAACGGGAGGCAGCGAATGAACGTCGCCGTGTTGTTCGCCCGCCAGGACAGCACCTACAAGGCGCTGCCCGATGTGGATGTGTACGACATCGACCGGGACGCCAGAACCTTCCAGGGCGGAATGCCGGTGGTAGCGCACCCGCCGTGCCGCGCATGGGGTCGGCTCCGAGCCTTCGCTAACCCTCGCCCAGACGAAATGAACCTTGCCCGCCTGGCCGTGGCCTTGGTGCGGGAATTCGGCGGCGTTTTGGAACACCCGGCCGGCAGCACGCTATGGGCTGCCCAGATGCTGCCCCGGCCTGGTGGCGCCCGAGATCAGTGGGGAGGCTGGACGTTCGCCGCGCCTCAGATGTGGTGGGGCCACAAAGCCGAGAAAGCGACATGGTTCTACATCGTCGGCGTGGCGCCAGCGGATATGCCGCCCATTCCCTTGGTGCTGGGCGAAGCAACTCATGTCGTTCAGTCCCGCAAGCGCCAGGATTACCGCCCACACATCACCAAGGCGGAGCGTGAGCATACCCCTCCTGAGCTGGCCGCTTGGCTGGTCGAAGTGGCGCGGCGCTGCCGCATTGAGAAAAGGATTGCAGCATGACCCACCCCAAGCAGCACAACGACGGAGGCGCGGTGTATGGCTGACCTGATCGAACGCCTGGCCGCCCAGCTGCGCGAGTGCGCCGAAACCCTCGGGGCTGACCAGATCGACGAGCAGCGCGCCATGCGGGCCTATGCCGATGCAGTGAGGCTGCTTGAGGACATGCCTCAAATATCGCGCATTGAGCTCGGCGATGCGTCACTAAAGGAGCAATGATGACCGATCGACAACCGCCAGACACGTTCCTGTCGCCTGCCGAGGTGGCTGATATGACCGGAATCCGTCGCGGCACCAAAGGCAGGCCCTATCCGGTCCTGCAAGTGGAATGGCTGCTGGCCCATGGTTACCCTGCGCACGTCAACCGCGCGGGCCGGGCTATAGTCGCGCGCAGCGCGGTCGAGCGCCGCCCCGCACGAGCCACCGAGCCGGCCAATACTGAATGGACGCCTGACGCCTGGAGGGCATGAGCATGGGGCGCAAGCCAACCCGCAATCGCCTGCCACCCGGCATGCGCGCGCGCCACCGCGGCGCCAAGACCTACTACTACTTCGACCTCGGCGGCAAGCCGCGCAAGGAAGAACCCCTAGGATCGGACTTCGTTGAAGCCATGCGCCGCTGGGGGCAGCTCACGCAGCAGGCCGTCGGCGCCGCCGGCCAGGTCACTTTCCGCCAGGCAGCCAATCGGTACTTCGCCGATATCGTGCCGACCAAGGCATCCCGAACCCAGGACGGCAACAAGATCGAGCTGGACTTCCTGTGCGAAATTTTTGACAAGCCGCCCGTGCTGATGGAGCAAATCAAACCCGTGCACGTCACGCGCTACATCCGCTGGCGCATGGCGAAGTCGGCGGACTGGTTTCGAGAAAAGGGCCGGCCGGTTCCGCCGGACGCCGGGCACGTCCGCGCCAACCGCGAGATCGCGCTCTTCAGCGCCATCTTCAACTATGCCCGGGAGATCGGCCTGACCGATGCCCCGAATCCGGCGCAGGGCGTGCGCAAGAACAAGGAGCGCGGGCGCGACACCTATGTAGAGGATGACGTTTACGCGCGGGTGCACGGCGCGGCCGATGAGCCGCTGCGGGATGCTATGGACCTGGCCTATCTGGCCGGCCAGCGCCCGGCGGATACGCTACGGTTTCTGGAAACCGACATGCGCGACGGTTTCCTGCATGTGCGCCAGGGCAAGACGGCCCACAAACTGCGGATCGAGATCTCGGGCGAGCTCGCGCAGGTCATCGAACGGATCAAGGCGAGAAAGGCCCGCTACCGCGTCGAGAACAAGGTGGTGAGCATCTACTTGGTGGTCAACGAGTCTGGCTCGCCGCTGACCGCTGGCGCGCTGCGTGACAGGTTCGACAAAGCCCGCGAGGCCGCCGGCGTGCCCAAGGCTGCATTTCAATTCCGCGACCTGCGCGCCAAGGCAGGCACCGACAAGACCGAAGCCGCCGGCGATATCCGGCAGGCGCAAAAGCAGCTTGGCCATGGGTCGGTCACGACCACGGAGAAGTATGTCCGGCGCCGTAAAGGCGACAAGGCGGCGCCCACTCGGTAACGAGAATTGCGGAAAAGCCTGCCGATTGCGGAAAAGAAAACGGGCCTCGGATTGCTCCGAGACCCGCGTATTTCTTGGTAGGCCCCCCGAGAGTCGAACTCGGCACCAACGGATTATGAGTCCGCTGCTCTAACCAGGCATGAGCTAGAGGCCCAGGAAATTTACTGCCCTTCCAGGAAGCTCTTCAGCTTGTCGGCCCGGCTGGGGTGACGCAGCTTGCGCAGCGCTTTAGCCTCTATTTGGCGGATGCGCTCACGCGTGACGTCGAACTGCTTGCCCACTTCTTCCAGGGTCTGGTCCGTGCTCATTTCGATGCCGAAACGCATGCGCAGAACCTTGGCTTCACGCGGGGTCAGAGAGTCTAGCACTTCCTTGACCACATCACGCATGGAACCGTGCAGCGCCGCGTCGGAAGGCGCCAGCGTGGACGTGTCTTCGATGAAATCGCCCAGGTGCGAATCGTCGTCGTCACCGATGGGCGTTTCCATGGAGATCGGTTCCTTGGCGATCTTCAGGATCTTGCGGATCTTGTCCTCGGGCATGTCCATCTTCTGCGCCAAGGTCGCGGGATCCGGCTCAGCGCCGGTTTCCTGCAGGATCTGGCGGCTGATGCGGTTCATCTTGTTGATCGTTTCGATCATGTGAACCGGGATACGGATGGTACGCGCCTGGTCGGCGATGGAACGCGTAATGGCCTGACGGATCCACCACGTTGCGTAGGTCGAGAACTTGTAGCCGCGACGGTATTCGAACTTGTCCACGGCCTTCATCAGACCGATGTTGCCTTCCTGGATCAGGTCCAGGAACTGCAGGCCACGGTTCGTGTACTTTTTGGCGATCGAGATCACCAGACGCAAGTTGGCCTCGGTCATTTCGCGCTTGGCCTTGCGGGCCTTGGCTTCGCCGGTGGCCATGCGCTTGTTGACGTCCTTCAGGTCCTTCAGCGGCAGCACGACGCGCGTTTGCAGGTCGATCAGCTTTTGCTGCAGTTCCTGCACGGCCGGGATTTGGCGCTCCAGCGTTTCGGCGTACGGATGGCCAGCGGCCACTTCGTCGACGACCCACTGCAGGTTCGTTTCGTTGCCGGGGAACACCTTGATGAAGTGCAGGCGCGGCATGCCGGCACGGTCCACACACGTGTGCAGGACAGCGCGCTCGAGCTGACGGACTTCTTCGACCTGGTTGCGCAGTGTGTCGGCCAGCTTTTCCACCATCTTGGCGGTGAAGCGGATGCCCATCAGTTCGTTCTGGATGGATTCCTGGGCGCGCACGTAGATGTCCGACTTGTAGCCGTCCTTCTCGTACGACAGGCGCATCTTGTCGAACTGCTTGTTCACTTCGTCGAACTTGGCCAGCGCCTTGACGCGCAGGTCTTCCAGCTGCTTGCTGGACATGCCGCCAGCGGGGCCGTCGTCGCTTTCGTCTTCGTCCGCGGTGACACCGGCGCCGGCGTACTCTTCGCCGTCTTCCGGATCGACCAGGCCGTCGACGACTTCGTCGATCTGCGCCTGCCCTTCACGCACACGTGTGATATGGGCCAGGATTTCGTTGATGGTGGTCGGGCAGGCCGAGATGGCCATGACCATGTGCTTCAGGCCGTCTTCGATGCGCTTGGCGATTTCGATTTCGCCTTCGCGGGTCAGCAGCTCGACCGAGCCCATTTCGCGCATGTACATGCGGACGGGGTCGGTGGTGCGGCCGAAATCGGAGTCCACGGTGGTGAGCGCGGCTTCGGCTTCGTCTTCGACGTCGTCGTCGTTGGACGCAACCGGCGCGTTCTCGCTCATCAGCAGCGTTTCGGCGTCGGGGGCCTGGTCATAGACCGCGATACCCATGTCGCTGAAGGTGCTGATGATGCCGTCGATGGCTTCCGCGTCGACCAGGTCGTCAGGCAGATGGTCGTTGATTTCGCCGTACGTCAGGTAGCCGCGGTCCTTGCCCAGCTTGATGAGCTGCTTCAGGCGATTGCGGCGCGCTTCGTATTCTTCCGGCGTGACGGGACCGCGGGCGATCAGATCCTTGGGATCGGCCTTGCCGCGCTTGCCGCCGCGCTTCGGCGGCTTCAGGTCGGGCAGGACTTCGCCTTCGCCGTCCATCGTATCGTCGAAACCGTCGGAGTCGTTGTTGGCGTTCTTGGCGGGGCGGCCCGGACGGCGACCGCTGGGCACGGGGCGCGCGCTGCCGACCAGGTCGGCAAGCTTGTCTTCGGCCTTCTTGGCGCGGGCCTTCGTCACCTTTTCAGGCTTGTCCGCGGCGACAGCCGTCTTGGCTGCCTTTTTGGCGGCCGTCTTGGCAGCGGGCTTGGCGACCTTCACCGCCGTCTTGGCGGGCGCTTTTTCAGCGGCCATGCTGACGGCGCGCTTGGCCGCCACAGCCTGAGTTTCGGCCGCATCAAGTGCAGAGGAGGATTTGCCGGTGGATTTGGTCATAGTCGCTTCCGTGGTCGTCGCAACCCGTTTGGGCATGTTGCACCGCATAACGCCGCGCCGGATACGGACCCGGTGCGGCATGGAATACGGGTAAATCTGGTGGATCGGCAGAGTTCACGCGGCTGCGTTGTTCGCAGCACCGGCCCTTGCGAGCCCTTCTGACGCCGTACTTGGTGCGTAACCGTTCTGGCGCAAGACGTGCATGACTCATTCATCGGCGGGTTCCGGACGTTGGGGGGGCTGCCTGCCTATAAATAGGCTTTGCTCGCTTATCGGGCCATTGCCCCAAGCAGCTAGGTATACACAGCACCCGAACCACTAACGCCACGCGGAATGACCGCCGCTGAACTGCTTTTGATCCACCGCTCAGCTATATTAATTAACTATGTAACAATCTTGACGCACGCGTCCCGGTTTTTTGAATCTCAATTACCGGGTGCCCGAGCAGCAAGCCGCTCTCGTCAATTTGGCACAATATTTATTAGATTCCGGCATCCGAAATAGATTCCGATGCCAAAACTACATTTCACTTTCCTGCTACTGCGGCATCACTGCTGCATTGCCTCTGTTTCGGTACGGCTAACAATCAACCCCATACCGAACTCGAATCTTTGTCGATCATGCAACAGTCGGGGTACAACTGGCAATGGCGGCAAGCCATTAGTGCTGCCTGCCAAGCCATTAGTGCCGCCTGCCAAGCCACTAGTGCTGCCTGTGCTCGGGCTCCACTAGCCGCGAAGGTACCGTATACGGCACCTCGCATACGCGGAAAACCTTTGATTTTAGCGTATTTAGCGCAACCCAGCACCTTTCAAGACCGTCATCCGGCTAGACAGCTCAAGATAGCGTTTGCGCGCCTCTTCCGAGGCAAGTCCCGCAGCCGCAAGCTTGGCCATTTCTGTTCTCGCCGAGTCGAACTCTATTCTCCGCAGGGCATCGTCCCATTCCGTCTGGGGATCGGGCAGGTCTTCCTGCGCGAGCATGTCTGCCCGCAGCCCTTTCAAGACAGTGGCAAGGTCAGAGTCCGGCTCTGCCGCCTCCAGCAAGGCGCCAACGTGGCGCGCACCGCTGGATTGCGCAAGCATGATCAGGTCCCTTACCAATCCTAGATGGGGGCCATGGTCGATGACTTCAAGCTGCTGGTCGCCCATGGAATCAACCAGCTCGGGATGGGCGAGCAGCAGGCTCAACAGACGCTTGGCCAGGGAGGGCATGGTGCGGCGCCCCTCGAAGCCGCCGACGTCATTGTCGCGCCGGCCCTTCCAGTTGCCCTTGCCACCTTTCCAGTCGCCCTTGCCCTTCCAGTCGCCCTTTCCTTTCCAGTCGCTTTTGCCTTTCCATTCCTGCTTGCCGCCGCTGGATTGCCAACCGGCCGCGCCCCCACCAGGCTCGTCGCCGAGCGAGGCATACTGGCCGTAATCGGAGACGTCTGACTCGTCTGCGGGAATGTCGCTGAAATCGTGGTTGCCGTAGTCGTAGCCCATGTCGGGCGGACCGCCGTCATGACCCGGCTCTCCGCCTGAAGCGATTCCCGCTTCGCCCGCGCTAGACGCCGGCCGCGGACCCGGCGCGAACGGTTTGGCGGGTTGCTGCGCCAGGACCTGCGCCATTTCCTCGGGCGTCAGTTGAACCAGCTTGGCCATTTCCCGTTCGATCTGCACGCGCAGCGCACATTCGGGAATCGCCGCCAGCAGCGGCTTGGCCTCGTGAAGGCAACTGGCGCGGCCCTCGGCTTCGTTCATGTTGTGATGCGACGCCAGCTCGTCCAGGAGAAACCGGGACAGCGCCACGGCGTCGCCCAGGCACGCGCGGAACGCTTCGGCGCCCAACTCGCGCACGTACGAATCGGGATCATGCTCGGCCGGAAGGAACAGGAAGCGAATCGCGATATCGTCCCTGAGCACCGGCAGACAGGCCTGCAGCGCGCGCCAGGCAGCACGCCGCCCCGCCTTGTCGCCATCGAAACTGAAGATGACCTTGTCGCTGGACCGCAGCAGCTTCTTGACGTGATCCGGGGTGGTGGCGGTGCCCAGCGTGGCGACGGCATTGGCGATGCCCTGCTGCGCCAGCCCGACGACGTCCATGTAGCCTTCGACGACGATGACCTGGCCTTCCTGGCGGATGGCCAGGCGCGCCTCCCACAGACCGTAGAGCTCCTGCCCTTTTGAAAACAGGGGCGTCTCGGGCGAATTCAGGTACTTGGGTTCGCCTTTGCCGATGATCCGGCCGCCAAACCCGATGAGGCTGCCGCGCGCGTTGCGGATCGGGAACATCACCCGTTCGCGGAAACGATCGTAGCGGCGTCCGTCTTCGGATTCGATGACGAGTCCAGACTCCACCAGCGTGGGGTCTTCGTAGTTGGGAAATACCTGGGACAGGCCATGGCGGTCCGTGCCGGACCAGCCCAAACCAAAATGTGCGGCAATTTCGCCCGTCAGGCCGCGCTGCTTCAAATAGCGGACGGCGGCGGGCGATGCGCGCAACTGTTTCAGGTAGTGGGCTTGGGCCGCGTCGAGCACCTGCGTGTGCCGGGACTCCTCGGCCTTGCGGCGCGCGGATTCCTGCTGCTGGCGGGGACTGCGGTTTTCTTCGGGGACCGTCATTCCCACCGACGCCGCGAGCGTGCGCACGGCGTCGGGGAAACTGGCGCCCGTGTGTTCCATCAGGAAGGTGATGGCGCTGCCGTGTGCACCACATCCGAAGCAGTGATAGAACTGCTTGGTGGGGCTGACAGTAAACGACGGGCTTTTTTCGTTATGAAAGGGGCACAGGCCAAGCAAGTTGGCCCCACCCTTTCGCAACTGCACATATCGCCCGACAACGTCGACGACGTCGACTCGGGCGAGCAAATCCTGGATGAATGATTCTGGAATCAATAGATTCGGGAATCAGAAATCAATACAGGCGCGGGGGCAGTTGTTGGCTACGGATGCGCTTGTAGTGGCGCTTCACGGCGGCAGCATGCTTGCGCTTGCGCTCGGCGGTGGGCTTCTCGTAGAACTCGCGCGAGCGCAGTTCGGTGAGCAAACCGGTCTTTTCGATGGTGCGCTTGAAGCGGCGCAGAGCGGCTTCAAACGGTTCGTTTTCCTTCAGTCGAACGATAGGCATAAAGTAATTGGCCTGCTTGTAGGGTAACAAAGTTGATGACAAACCTGGCTTGCTTTTCCAGCAACGCTGCGCGGCCCAGGTACGCGAAGACGGCCTTTGGCGATAAGACCTGCAAACCACCAATAGGCAAGTACCGCGAACTGTGAACCTTGAAAGCGCAACCCGGGCATGCGTTCACCCGGGTTTGAGCTGGCTGTTTCCGTTACCCAAAGACTACCCAGAGAGTAACAAGCCAAGTTCGGTTTAGCGATAACCAGCGATTCTAGCATGGTCAAGGACGGTTTGACTACTGCCAGAGCCCGACTGCGCCCAGCACCCCGCCCCTGCCCCGACTGCGATCAGCTCTGGGAACCCTTGCGGATCCAGGCTTCCAACTGATGGGGACGCAAGCTGTCGTAGTCTTCGAACGGCTGGTGAATCCAGGGATTCGTGGGCAGCTTCTCGACGTAGTAGTCGGGCGTCGCCTGCGAATGCCCCTTCCACCACAGCACGGCACTGCGCAATTCGGTGATGTCGGCGAACTGGCTCTTCAGGTGATCGAAGACCTTGTTGAACGTCTTGCCGGTATCAACCATGTCGTCCACCAGCAACACCCGGCCGGACAGCGTGCCGCGGGTGATGGTGATGAACTGGGCGATGTCCATGTCGCCTTGCTTGGTGCCGGCCGCCTCGCGATAGCTGCTGGTGGCAAGAATGCCCAGCGGCACGTCAAAAATACGCGACATGACGTCGCCCACACGCATGCCGCCGCGTGCCAGGCACAGAATCTTGTCAAATTTCCAGCCCGACTGGTGCACCTGCAAGGTAAGGCGCTCGATCAAGCGGTTGTAATCGTCCCACGTTACCCACAGGTGGCTATCGTCACTGGTCGGCGTGCTCATAGGCAAGCATCTCCTGCACAAAAATACGAAAAGGCCACCGCCCGGATGACCGGCGGCGGCCTTGGGAATAATAACCCGATGTCAGCCCTTCAGGGGATGACGCAAAACAATGGTCTCGTTGCGGTCCGGACCGGTAGACACCAGGTCGATCGGCACACCGCAGACTTCCGCCACGCGCTCAAGATAGCGGCGCGCTGCGGCGGGCAGCTTGGCGTATTCGGTGATGCCGACGGTGGACTCGCTCCAGCCGGGCAGCTCTTCCAGGACGGGTTGCGCCTGGGCCACGGCGTGCGCGCCATAGGGCAGCACGTCGCGGAATTCACCGTTGACGCGGTAACCGACGCCCAACTGGATGGTTTCCAGGCCGTCCAGCACGTCCAGCTTGGTGATGCACAGGCCGGAAATGCCGTTCAGGCGGACCGAGCGCTTCAGCGCGGCGCCGTCGAACCAGCCGCAGCGGCGCGGACGGCCCGTGACCGAACCGAATTCCTTGCCGATGGTCGCCAGGCGCGTGCCGATCTCGTCGACCAGTTCCGTCGGGAACGGGCCCGAGCCAACGCGCGTGGTGTACGCCTTGGTGATGCCCAGGACGTAATCCAGCTGCTGGGGACCGACGCCGGCGCCAGCCGAGGCCGCGCCCGCCACGCAGTTGCTGCTGGTGACGAACGGGTACGTGCCGTGATCGACGTCCAGCAGCGCGCCTTGCGCACCTTCGAACAGGAGGCGCTTGCCTTCCTGCTGCATGGCGTACAGGTTGCTGGAGACATCCTTGACCATCGGGGCGATGGCCGGCGCGAGCGCCATGGCTTGATCGCGCACTTCGTTGGCCGAGACGGCTTCAGCGCCCAGGTACTTGGTCAGCACGAAGTTATGGTAATCCAGCACTTCGGCGAGCTTTTCGTCGAACAGCGCAGGATTGAAGAGGTCTTGCACGCGCAGAGCGCGGCGGGCGACCTTGTCTTCGTAGGCCGGGCCGATGCCGCGGCCGGTCGTGCCGATCTTGCCTTCGCCCTTGCGCGCTTCGCGCGCCTTGTCGATGGCAACGTGATAAGGGAGGATCAGCGGGCAGATCTCGGAGATCTGCAGGCGCGAGCGCACGTCCAGGCCGGCGGCTTCCAGCTCTTCGATTTCCTTGAGCAGGGCCTCCGGGGACAGCACGACGCCATTGCCGATGAAGCAGGTGACACCGGGGTGCATGATGCCCGACGGGATCAGGCGAAGAATCGTCTTCTTGCCATTGATCCACAGCGTATGGCCGGCATTGTGACCGCCTTGGAAGCGGACCACACCCTGGACGGATTCCGCCAGCCAATCGACGATCTTGCCCTTGCCCTCGTCACCCCATTGAGTGCCGATTACGACTACGTTCTTGCTCATGATACGAATCAATTTCGAGTTTCTCGGGAAATCCGGAAATCTCCCCGCGGCCCTCTCGTTTCCGAGAGGGAGTTAGTCACAGCGTTTTGACCGTCCAGACGCCATCCTGCAGCGCCAGCTCGCGATCGCAAACGAATTCGTCCTGATCCTGCTCGTGACCGGGCAATACCTGAACGACGATTTCCCCTGACCGGCGCAAGCGGCGAACCGCCTCGGTCAGAGCGGGGGCCTGCCCCCAGGGCGCGCGAACCGCTCGCGCCCTTTCCGCCGGCGGCAATCCCGCCGCCAGCTTGCGTAAATCAAGACTGAAGCCCGTCGCCGGACGCGACCGCCCGAATGCGTGGCTGACGTCGTCGTAGCGACCACCGCTGACCAATGCATCGTGCCAGCCCTCGGCGTACAGCGCGAACTTGACACCCGAGTGGTAAGCGTAACCACCGACATCGGCCAGGTCCACACTGAACGACACGTTGGGCATGGCGTCGACCACCGCCTGCAGGGCGTCGAGCGCCTGGGCGATGCCCGGCAACGCCGGCAGGTCGCGTCGGGCGATCTTCAGCACATCCGGGCCGCCGTACAACGTGGGCAGCAACTGCAGCGCCTTCAGCGTTTCCGGACGAATGCCGGGCGCGCGCGCCGCCAGTTCGCCCAGCCCGGGTACATCTTTGTCGCGCATCAGCCGGATGGCGTCCTGCGCCAGCTCAGCCGCCGCCGGGTCCGATTTCAGGATGGCGCGCAGCACGCCGGGGTGACAGAGATCCAGACGCGGATTGCGAACGCCAGCGATTGCCACCGTTTCCAGCACGAGCTGAATGATTTCGAGGTCGGCTTCGAATCCGGCATGGCCGTAGATTTCAGCGCCGATCTGCAGCAGTTCGCGGCTGGACAGCAAGTCCGAAGGACGCGCATGCAGCACATTGCCGCAGTAACACAGGCGAGTAACGCCCGCGCGGTTCAGCAAGTGCGCGTCGATACGCGTGACCTGGGGAGTCATGTCCGCGCGCACGCCCAGCGTGCGGCCCGAAAGCTGATCGATCAGCTTGCAGGTGCGCAGATCCAGATCGCTGCCGGTGCCCGACAGCAATGAATCGATGTACTCGACCAGGGGCGGCGCGACCAGCTCGAACCCGTATGTACGGTAGAGATCGAGAAGTTCGCGGCGCAGTTCCTCGATGCGCCGGGCCTCTGCCGGAAGTACGTCGGCAAGGCTTTCGGGCAGCAGCCAGTTACCCATGAATGTGTTTACCTGAATAACGCCAAGTGATGCGTGGGCGTCGCCCAAACGAAAAGCGGCTGAGGGGCGTAAGCCCGCTCAGCCGCTGCGGAATGTTTTCTAGCTTACGCGGTATTGTACATGGTTCAGCGGCGAGCGCCACCCGCGGCACAGGCGTGCCGGGCGGCTCGACCGCGTCCCCGATACCCGGCAGGAATCGTCCCGCCAGAAGCAGAAAAGCCCCTCGGGAACCCGAGAGGCTTTTCGTTCGTGCTAGCCGCGGTGGATCACTTGGCCGGCACGGTGACCGGCGCCAGGGCCGCGCCCGCCGGATCCTTCATGAACTGGAAGAAGCTGGAGCTGGGGTCCACGACCAGCACGTCGCCCGGCTTCGAGAACGAGGCACGATAGGCTTCCAGGCTCTTGTAGTACGTGTAGAAGTCCGGGTTCTTGCCATAGGCCTGGGCGTAGATGGCCGCCGCGGCAGCATCGCCCTCACCCATGACGCCCTGAGCCTTGGCATAAGCCTGAGCCACGATGACCTCGCGTTGGCGGTCGGCTTCGGCGCGGATCTTCTCGCCTTCGGCGGCGCCGATGGAGCGCAACTCGTTCGCGACGCGGGTACGCTCGGCTTCCATGCGGCGGTACACCGACTCGGAAATTTCCGGCGCGAACTCGATACGGCGCAGACGCACGTCAACGATCTGCACGCCCAAAGGCTCAGCCCGCTTGGCGACGTTGGTCAGGATTTCCGTCATGATCTTGTCGCGTTCGGTGGAGACCACGTCGCGCACCGTACGCACGTTGACCGATGCGTTCAGGGCGTCGCGGATCTGAGCTTGCAGGCGTTCTTGCGCCGCGCGCTCGTTGCCGCCGAACGTCACGTAGAACAGGCGGGGATCCGCAATGCGCCACTTGACGTAGGAGTCGATCAGCAGGTTCTTCTTTTCGGAAGTCTGGATGCGCTCGGCTTCGTTGGTTTCGATGGTCAGAATGCGCTTGTCGAGCGTGACGACGTTCTGGAAAGGCGGCGGAACCTTGAAATACAGGCCCGGATCGCTGATGACGCGACGGACTTCACCCAGCGAGAACACCAAGGCATAGTCGCGCTCGCGCACCACGAAAACGCTGGAGGAAAGGAGGGCCAGCACGATGAGCAGGCCGACCAGGATGGGCATAAGACGATTCATGTTCAGGACTCCTCCGGATTAGCGCGACATACGGTCGCGGGGCAGCGTGTTGCTATTGCTGCTGCCGGAAGGCTGCGGCACCGGCGCGGCCGTACCGCGCGAGGGCTGCTGGACAGGCGGGTTGGTCACCGGCGAGCCGGAGCTGCCGATGTTCGACTTGCCTGCGTCCTGAGCCGCCAGATGCATGATCTTGTCCAGGGGCAAATACAACATGTTGTTGTTGCTCTTGGTGTCGACCATGACCTTGCTGGCGCGGGTGAAGATTTCCTGCATGCTGTCCAGGTACATGCGCTGGCGCATGACCTGCGGCGACTTCTCGTATTCGCCCAGGATGCTGGTAAAGCGCGAGGTATTACCTTGCGCATCGCCCACGACCTTGGCCTTGTAGCCTTCTGCCTGCTCCGTCATGCGCGATGCCTGACCGCTGGCCAGCGGCACGACCTGATTGGCGTAAGCCTGGCCTTCGTTGATCTGGCGCTCACGATCCTGACCGGCCTTGACGGCGTCGTCGAACGCGGCCTGCACCTGCTCGGGCGGCTGAACGTTCTGGATGGCGACGGTGCTGATCTGCACGCCCGTCAGGTAGCGATCGAGGATCTGCTGCATCAGCGCCTGGACTTGGGAAGCCACGGTCGTACGGCCTTCGTACAGCACGAAGTCCATCGACTGCTTGCCCACGACTTCGCGCATGGCGGTTTCAGATGCCTGGCGCACGGACTCGTCCGGGTCGCGCGTCTTGAAGAGATAGTCGGGCGCGCCGTCCGCCTTCAGGCGGTACTGGACGACGAACTGCATATCGACGATGTTCTCGTCCGTCGTGAGCATCAGCGCTTCAGGCAGGACCTTGTTGCGCGCGCCGCCACGGAAACCGACTTCGAACGTGCGCAGTTGCGACACGTTGACGATTTCATGGCTTTGGATGGGATAAGGCATGCGCCACTGGAAACCGGCCTGCGACGTGCTCTTGTACTTGCCAAACTGGGTCACGACCGCGACCTGGCCTTCCTGCACGATGTAGAAGCCGCTGGCCAGCCAGATGCCCGCCGCGACCAGGGCGATGACGCCCAGGCCGATGCGTGTGCCACGCGGGGATGGCGGCGTCATGCCGCCACGGTTGCCGGGACGGTTGTTGCCGCCACCGCCCTTGCGCCCGAACAGGTTCCCGATGCGATTATTGAAATCGCGCCAGACCTCGTCCAGGTCAGGAGGGCCGTCTCCATTGCCTTGGGGCCGCTTAGGCGGCGGCTCGGAGCCGTTGTTGTTTCCACGACCCCAGCCGGGGTCATTCAGATTGAAGAGTTTGATAATTCGCGGCATTGTTTCCCACAATCTGTCCGGTCTCCGCAATTGCCCCGCGCAACGCATCCAAACCGGCGCGCTCGGTGGCGCTTACAAATACTCGCGCAATCGTACCATGTGCGTCGCGCTCCACCCGCGGTTCCAGGCCCGCCCGGTCGATCTTGTTGTATACCAGAATGGTGGGAATCGCGGCAGCGCCTATTTCGGCGAGGACCCTGTTCACTTCGAAAATCTGCTCATCCCGCTGCGGGCTGGCCGAGTCCACCACATGCAGGAGCAGATCGGCATGCACGGTTTCTTCGAGCGTGGCCCGGAAGGCGGCGATCAGGTTGTGAGGCAGGTCGCGGATGAAGCCCACAGTGTCTGACACCACCACCGATCCGGCGCCTTCGATCCAGATGCGGCGCGTCGTCGTATCCAGCGTGGCGAAGAGCTGGTCGGCGGCGTAGGCATCGGCCCGCGTCAAGGCATTGAACAGCGTCGACTTGCCGGCGTTGGTATAGCCCACCAGGGAAACCGACAGCGCGCCGCCCCGCGCGCGGGCACGACGCTGAGTAATGCGCTGGCGTTCGACCTTGTCGAGCCGCTCGCGCAGCGTCTTGACCTTCACGCCGATCATCCGGCGGTCCATTTCGAGCTGGGATTCGCCCGGGCCGCGCATCCCGATACCGCCACGCTGGCGCTCCAAGTGGCTCCACATGCGCGTGAGGCGTGTGGCCAGATGCTGGAGCTGAGCCAGCTCGACCTGCAGCTTGCCTTCGTGGCTCTTTGCGCGCAGCGCAAAGATGTCCAGGATGAGCGCAACGCGATCGACGACGCGCAGGTTGAAGGCGCGTTCGAGGTTGCGCTGCTGGGCCGGCGACAGGGGCTGGTCGAAAAGGATGATATCGGCAAGCAACGCTTGCGCCATCGCGACGCCTTCGTCGGCCTTTCCGGAGCCGATGAAGAATTTGGCGTCGGGCCGATCGCGGCGGGCCGTCAGGGTGCCGACGATTTCGGCGCCCGCGCCCTTGGCCAGCATGGCGAATTCCTCGGCATGTGCCGTGAAGTCCGGATCACCGAGATCCACACTGATGATCAGAGCACGCATACATGCACCATATTCGAGCCAAAGCGAAAATGCCCGCCGACGGGAACCGTCTGGCGGGCAATAAAAGGTAAAGCTGGAGCGAGATTACTCAGCAGGGACTTCCACTTGAAAATTGACGGCACGCGCGGGAACGACAGTCGAGATGGCGTGCTTGTAGACCATCTGGGTGACCGTATTGCGCAGCAGCACCACGTATTGGTCGAAGGATTCGATTTGCCCTTGAAGCTTGATGCCGTTCACCAGGTAGATCGACACGGGCACATGATCCTTGCGCAGCGTGTTGAGGAACGGATCTTGCAGAGTTTGCCCTTTATTGCTCATTGGCCAGGCTCCATTTGTTTGTTATTGAATGATGACGCGCTTTTTGTACTGGTGGAGCACGCCGAAACACGTACTCTACAGGGTTTTCCCGGCCCGTGCTACTTGGCCAGGAAGCAAAAATGAGACCAGAGTTTTCCAGCTGAAAAGCCTCTGAAATCAAGCCTGCAGGATCTTCTCGAGCGCTTGCAGAAGCTGATCGCATTGGCCTTCGGTACCCACCGTAATGCGCAGGAACTGGTCGATCCGCGCATGCCGGAAATGGCGCACGATGATGCTGCGCTCGCGCAAGGCGGTGGCGAGCATCGCGGCGTCTTTCGCCTGATGGCGCGCGAACACGAAGTTCGCCGCCGACGGGAGCACCTCGAAGCCTAGCGCCTCCAACCCTGCCGTCATGCGCGACCGGGTTTCGATCACGGCATTGCGGGTCTGCTCAAAATACTCCGTATCCTCAAGGGCCGCCACTGCGCCGACGGATGCCAGCCGGTCGATGGGGTAGGAGTTGAAACTGTTCTTTACCCGCTCGAGTCCGTCGATGAGCGCGGCGCTGCCTACAGCGAAGCCCACCCGCAAACCGGCCAGCGATCGCGACTTGGAAAGCGTCTGCACCACCAGCAGGTTGTCGTACCGCGAGACCAGGGGGATTACCGACTCAGCGCCGAAATCCACGTATGCCTCATCCACGACGACGACCGTGTCCGGATTGCCGGCCACGATGCGTTCGACCTCGGCGGCGCTGAGCGCGCGGCCGGTGGGCGCATTGGGGTTCGGGAAGATGATGGCGCCTGCCTGGCCGTGACGCGCCGGCAGGTAGTCTTCGACGTCGATGCGGAAATCCGCGGTGAGCGGCATCGTTTCGAACGCGATGCCGTACAGGCCGCAATACACCGGATAGAAGCTGTACGTGATGTCCGGAAAACGCAGCGGACGGTCATGCTTGAGCAGCGCAAGGAACGCATGCGCCAGGACCTCGTCGGAGCCATTGCCGACAAAGACCTGCTGCGGCTGCGCGCCGACTGCTGCGGCGATGGCCTCGCGCAAGCGGTCCGAGGACGGGTCCGGATAAAGCTTGAGCGTGTCGTCGCAGGCCGCGCGGATCGCATCGAGCACCTTGGGCGACGGCCCGTAAGGATGCTCGTTGGTGTTCAGCTTGACCAGGTTCTGAAGCTTGGGCTGCTCGCCCGGCACATACGGACTAAGCGTCCCGACAACGGGACTCCAGAAACGGCTCATGGATCAGCTTTCCTGCGTGTAGGGGTTGTGCGAGGACTTGAATTCGATACGCAGCGGCGTGCCGGCCAGGTCGAACGCATTGCGGAAACGCGTTTCGAGATAACGGCGGTACGAATCGGGAATCGCGTCCAGCGCATTGCCGTGAATCACGACCAGCGGCGGGTTCTGTCCGCCCTGGTGCGCATAGCGCAGCTTGGGACGGAAGATGCCCTTGCGCGGAGGCTGCTGCTGCTCGACCGCGGCCTGCAACTCGCGCGTGAGCTTGGGCGTGGACAGCTTGGCAAACGCGGCGGCGTGTGCGGCGTTGATGGACTTGAGCACAGGCTTGATGCCCTGCCCTCGCAGCGCCGAGATGGTGTGGACGCGCGCGAACGACAGGAAACGCAGCTTGCGGTTGAATTCGCGCTCGATGCGTTCCTTTTCTTCGCCGTCCAGGCCGTCCCACTTGTTGATGGCCACGACCACGGCACGACCGGTTTCCAGCACGAACCCGGCGATGTGCGCGTCCTGCTCGGAGATTTCGGTCTGCGCGTCGAGCATCAGCAGCACGACGTTGCTGGCCTCGATGGCCTGCAACGTCTTGATGACGGAGAACTTTTCGACGGCCTCGAAGACCTTGCCGCGCTTGCGCAGCCCAGCCGTGTCGATCAGCGTGTAGCGGCGGCCATCGCGGTCGAAATCGATTTCGATGGCGTCGCGCGTCGTACCCGGCATGTCGAACGCGATCACGCGCTCTTCGCCCATGAACGTGTTGATGAGGGTGGACTTGCCCACGTTGGGGCGTCCCACGATCGCCAGCTTGATGCGGTGATCGTGCTCGCCTTCTTCGACCGGCTCTTCTTCGGCGGGCGGTTCGGCCAGATCCTTGAGCGCGAGCTCGATCAGGTCAACGATGCCGTCGCCGTGCGCCGCCGAAATGGGATAGGGCTGACCCAGGCCGAGTTCATGGAATTCGGCGATGGCGGGGCCCAGGCCCATGCCTTCAGCCTTGTTCACCGCCAGCAGCACACGCTGCTGACCGGATTTGCGCAGCAGCTGCGCAATTTCGTGGTCATGCGCGTTGATGCCCGCACGGGCATCCACCAGGAACACGACGACGTCCGCCTCGGCGATGGCCTGCCGGGTCTGGCGGGCCATTTCGAGCAGGATGCCGTCCTTGGCCACCGGCTCGAAACCGCCGGTATCGATGGCGATGAACGGAATATCGCCCACCCTGCCCTCGCCATAATGGCGATCGCGGGTCAGGCCGGAATAATCGGCCACCAGCGCGGCGCGCGATCGCGTCAGGCGATTGAAAAGGGTCGATTTCCCCACATTGGGGCGGCCGACCAGGGCAACGACAGGCTTGAAAGACACGGTAAAAGGCTTTGTTTTATAAGGTTCAGTTGGTGCCGATCAGGACGAGATTGCCATTGCCCGTCTGGACCAGCACGCCTTGGGGCGTCGTCTGCGGCGGTGACACGACCGCGCCGCCGCCCACCGACAGGCGCGCCATCAGGCTGCCGTCGCTGCGCGACAGGAAATGCACATATCCGTCCAGATCGCCGACAGCCAGCGCTCCCCCCAGCATAGCCGGAGCGGTGAGCTGGCGGTTCTTCAGGGCGGCCTGCTTCCAGAGATTACCGCCATTATCCAGCGCAAACGCGTTGACCACGCTGTTCTGGTCGGCAGAATAGGCGAAGCGGTCATCGAGCGACAGGCCGCTGACGCTGGAAAAGTCCTTCGTCCAGAGCGGACGGCCACCGGCAGTGACGTCAAAGCAGACGATGCGTCCCTGATAGGCGACCGCGCACAGCAGGTTGCCCGCAATGCGCGGCGCACCGACCACGTCGGTCAGGCGTTCGAGGTCGCTGGCGCCGCGCGGCGTTGCCACGGTGCCTTCCCATTGCACGTTGCCGCTGTTGGACGCGATGGCCATGAGCTTGCCACCGGGCAGGCCGGTGATGACCAAGCCTTCGGCCAAGACCATTTGCGAAACGCTGCGCAAGGCGAGCGACGGGCCGGGACGCTGCACGCTCCAGACGCGTTCGCCGCTGTTGGCATCGAATGCCTGGATGCGATAGTCGCCGCTGCGCACAACAACGATGCCGTAGCCGACCGCGGGCGGGATCGCGACGTCGCTGGTGGCGCGGACCTTCCACTTCACCTTGCCGGTGTCGTCGAAGGCGATGACATCGCCGTTGGGCGACGCCACGGCGGTGGTGGTGCCGTCGCTGCCGGCGCCGGCCGACAGCTTGGTGTCGGCCTTGGCCTTCCAGATGGCACGGCCGCTTTGCAGATCGAACTTGCCGACGGAGCCGTCAGGCGTCGCGGCATAGACGGCGTCGCCGAGCACGGTGGGCGCGAAGCCCAGGCCGGAGCCGCTGCCAATGGACGTGGACCAGACCTGGCGCACGGACATGCCGGCCTTGTATTCAGTCAGGGGTGCCGGATCGTAGCGGCCGTCGTCATGGGAAAACATACCGCAACCGCCCAGGGCAAGCAGGCTTGCCAGCAGGACGGCGCCGCGCCACGTACGGCCAGGTGCAAATTTACGCATTACAGTCACGCTCCGCTCAAGGCATCCAGTTTCAGTTGCACAACCTGGGTCAGGGGATTGGCCAGGCCCAGGCCATCGATGGCGCTCTGCCAGGCCGCGCGCGCTTCCTCGCGCTTGCCTTGCGCAGCCAGCACGTCCCCGCGGCGGTCAGCGAACAAGGCGGCAAAGGCAGCCGGCGGATTGTTCAGCTGCGCCAGCGCGGCGTCGTATTGCTTCTGGTCGAGCATCATGCCCGCCAGGCGCAGGCGCGCCACGGCTTGCATGGAGGGGTTGTTGCCTTGGGCAGCCAGCCATTCGAGCTGTTCGCGGGCGCCGGCATCATCCTTCTGCGCCTGCAGGGCCTGCGCGGCCACGAGGGCGCCACGCGCGGCGTAGCCGGTGTTGGGATATTTTTCGCGCAGGGTCGCGGCGGCGGTCTTGATGCGCACCGAGGAATCGGCGCCGCCCAGTCGAGCAGCATCTTCCAGCGCTTCGAAGTAACCCATGGCCTGGTTGGCCTGGTGCGATTCGTACGCCTTCCAGCCCCACCAGCCGCCCCAAGCCAGGAGCACCACCGTCGTCAGCGCCAGCAGCAGCGTCCCGTAGCGGGCCCACCACGCCTTGATCGCGTCGAGTTTTTCCTGTTCTTCAAGATCGTATGCCATGCCTTAACCCTTGTTGTTCAATGCGTCGGCCAGCTTTGCCAGCGGAACCTGTTGCTGCGCCGCATCGCCCTGCTCTTCTGCGCGCAGGAACTTGACGCTGGCGGTCTGCGACGCCACTTCGTCGGCGCCAAGGATAACCGCAACGCGGGCGCCGCTGGCGTCCGCGCGTTTGAATTGCGACTTGAACCCCGCCGATCCGGCATGCACGATGACCGAGAGGCCCGCGTCGCGCAGGTCTTCGCCGACCCGGGCGGCAAGGCGCTGCGCGTCTTCGCCTTGGTGCACGATGTAGACATCGCACTCGGCCGGCGCGGCGATTTCAACGCTTTGTTCCCACAGGTCGAGCAGGCGCTCCATGCCGATGGCAAAGCCCACGGCCGGCGCGGTCTTGCCGCCCAGCAGTTCGACCAGGCCGTCGTAGCGGCCGCCGCCGCAGACCGTGCCTTGGGATCCCAGGCGGTCCGTGACCCATTCGAAGACGGTCAGGTTGTAGTAGTCCAGGCCGCGAACCAGGCGCGGGTTCAGGCGGTATTCGATGCCGGCGTCGGTCAGGCGCTGGCACACGCCCTCGAAGTGCGCGCGGGATTCTTCGCCCAGGAAGTCGAACAGGCGCGGCGCGCTGTCGGCCATTTCCTGCATGGCGGGGTTTTTGGTGTCCAGCACGCGCAGCGGATTGGTGTACATGCGGCGCTGGCCGTCCTCGTCGAGGATGTCGCGGTGCTTTTCCAGATGCTGGATCAGAGCGGCGCGGTGGGCGGCGCGTTCAGCCGGCTGGCCCAGCGAATTCAGTTCCAGGCGCACGTCCTTCAGGCCCAGCAGCTTCCAGAGGCGGGCCAGCATGACGATGAGTTCCGCGTCCACATCGGGACCGGCAAAGCCGAGGGCTTCGACGTCGATCTGGTGGAACTGGCGATAGCGGCCGCGTTGCGGGCGCTCGTGGCGGAACACGGGACCGATGGAGTAGACGCGTTGCGGGCGGTCGTAGAGCAGGTTGTGCTCGATGGAGGCGCGCACGATGCCGGCGGTCATTTCGGGGCGCATGGTCAGCGACTCGCCGTTGAGCGCGTCGGTGAACGTGTACATCTCTTTTTCGACGATGTCGGTGACTTCGCCAATACCGCGCGCAAACAGGCGCGTATGCTCAAGCACCGGCGTGCGCACATTGCGATAGCCGTAGCCGCGCAGCCACCCGCGCACGATTTCCTCGAATTGCTCCCAGCGGGCGCTTGCCCCCGGCAGCAGGTCATTCATGCCGCGTATGGCGGCGACTTTCTGGAAAGCTTGAGTCATCTTGATCATGCCGCTGGCGCGCCCGAGAAGCGCGCCAGTGGCTACACCCTTACTTTAGTGAGAGGCGAGCGCGCCATAACGGCGCGCAACGTATTCTTCAACGATGGCCTGGAACTCTTCGGCGATATGGTCGCCCTTGAGCGTCACCGTGCGCTCGCCGTCGACGAACACCGGCGCGGCCGGCACTTCGCCGGTGCCCGGCAAGCTGATGCCGATATCGGCATGACGGCTTTCGCCCGGCCCATTGACCACACAGCCCATCACCGCGACGTTCATGGATTCGACGCCGGGATACTGCGCGCGCCACACCGGCATCTGCCGGCGCAGGAACGACTGGATGCTGTCGGCCAGTTCCTGGAAGAACGTGCTGCTGGTGCGGCCGCAGCCCGGGCAGGCGACGACCATGGGCGTGAAGGCGCGCAGGCCCATGGTTTGCAGGATTTCCTGCGCGACGATGGCTTCGCGGCTGCGATCGCCGCCCGGCTCAGGCGTGAGCGATATGCGGATGGTGTCGCCGATGCCTTGCTGCATCAGCACGGCAAGCGCGGCGGTCGAGGCCACGATGCCCTTGCTGCCCATGCCGGCCTCGGTCAGGCCCAGATGCAGGGGATAGTCGCAACGGGCGGACAGATCGCGGTAGACCGCGATGAGATCCTGAACATGGCTGACCTTGCACGACAGGATAATGGCGTCGCGGCGCAGGCCGAGTTCTTCGGCGCGCTGGGCATTGCTGATGGCCGAGACAACCAGCGCGTCGCGCATGACGGCCTGCGCTTCCCAGGGCTGGGCGCGCCGGCTGTTTTCGTCCATCTTGCGCGCCATGAGTTCGTGGTCCAGGCTGCCCCAGTTGACGCCGATGCGCACCGGCTTGTCGTAGCGGCAGGCGACTTCGATCATTTGCGCGAAGTTGTCGTCGCGGCGCTTGCCGCCCCCCATGTTGCCGGGGTTGATGCGGTACTTGGACAGCGCCTGCGCGCATTCCGGAAACTGCGTCAGCAGCTTGTGGCCGTTGTAGTGGAAGTCTCCCACCAGCGGCACGTTGACGCCCATGCGGTCGAGCTGTTCGCGGATGGCGACGACCTCGCGGGCGGCTTCCGGCGTGTTCACGGTGATGCGCACGAGCTCGGAGCCGGCCTGCGCCAGTTCCTTGACCTGGATCGCGGTGGCAATGGCGTCCGCGGTGTCGGTGTTGGTCATGGACTGGACCACGACCGGGGCGTCTCCGCCCACCGTCACGACGCGTTCGCCCCACTTGACCGCGACGGAACGCGTGGCGCGGCGCGCCGCGGCTCCCACCGAGGGAGGCGGCGCGTCCTGGCAAGGCAGAGAAGAATCTTGCATCGGGTGGAACCGGGTTACTTGGTCGGCTTCGGCAGCCAGTCGGCCGGCAGCCACTGCTGCGGCAGCCAACCTTGCCAGAAGGCATACGCCACGCCGGCGGCCAACACCAGCACAATGGCGATCAGCCAGCCCCAGGACGTCGTGGACGAGCGGTCGTCGTCGGCGCTGGATTGGGGGATGGAATGCGCCGAGTGCAGCGAACTGGGGCTAAGCTTGGCCGGCCCCGTGACGCGAGCCTTGGGGTCGAGCGAATCGACGATGGCCTCGGCGTCGGCGCCAAGCAGGCGCGCGTAGTTGCGGACGAGGCCGCGCAAGGAAACGCCGGTGGGCAGATGATCCCACTGTTCGTTTTCAAGGGCTTCGATCTGCTTGGTGGAAAACTTGATGCGGCTGGAGACTTCGTCGAGCGACCAGCCCTTGGACTGGCGCAAACCGCGCAAGGCGGCGCCCACGCTGCCCACCGAACCGGCGGACGAGTCGGAAACTGCAGAAGCGAAATCCTGCGTCATGCGTGCACCTGTTTAATTGGTATGGTCTGGCGCTGTGCGGCATTGCGCTCGGTGATCCGAGTGCGATCCCGCACCTCTCCGGCCAGTTGGCCGCAAGCCGCATCGATGTCGTCGCCCCGGGTCTTGCGGACCGTGGTGATGATGCCGGCGTCCATCAGACGCTGGGCAAACACCTTCACCCGCGCCGAGGCCGATCGCTTCAGGCCGGACGCGGGGAATGGGTTGAACGGAATGAGGTTCAGCTTGCAGCGCACCTGGCGTGCAATGTGGATCAGTTCCTTGGCGTGCTGGTCGGTGTCGTTGATGCCGTCCAGCATGCAGTATTCAAACGTGATGAAGTCGCGCGGCGCAAATGCGAGATAGCGTTCGCAGGCGGCCAGCAACTCCTTCAGCGGGTATTTCTTGTTCAGCGGCACGAGCTCGTCGCGCAGCGCGTCGTTGGGCGCGTGCAGCGAAACGGCAAGCGCCACGGGACAGTCTTGCGACAGGCGGTCCATCATGGGGACGACGCCAGAGGTGGACACCGTGACGCGGCGGCGCGACAGCCCGTAAGCGTTGTCGTCCAGCATCAGGCGCAGCGCAGGCAGGACCTGATCGTAATTGAGCAGGGGTTCGCCCATGCCCATCATGACGACGTTGCTGATGACGCGCGTGTCTTCGGTGGCGCGGGCGCTTTCAAGGCGGGCCGTGCCGATGTCGGCCTCTAGCACGCGCTTGGCCCACCACAACTGGCCGATGATTTCGCTGGTCTTCAGGTTGCGGTTGAAGCCCTGGTGCCCGGTCGAGCAGAAGCGGCAGTTCACCACGCAGCCAGCCTGACTGGAAATGCACAGCGTGCCGCGGTCGTCTTCGGGGATGAAGACGGTTTCGATGGCATTGCCCTGCCCCACATCAAACAGCCACTTGCGGGTGCCATCGGTCGAGCGCTGCTCGATGTTGACGGGCAATGCCTCGATGCGGCATTGCGACGCAAGCTGGCTGCGGAAATCGCGGGCCAGGTCGGTCATGGCGTCGAACGAATCGGCGCCGCGCTGGTGCATCCAGCGCTGCAACTGGCGGGCACGAAACGGCTTGCCGCCCCACTGCCCGACCAGTTCGGACAGGGCGGAGCCGTCCAGCCCCAGCAGATTGATTCGTTCGACGGATTCCATAACCAGGTAAAACTTAAAGCGCTTTCAACAACTTAAGCCAAAAATTAACGGCTGTGGATGTTGATTTCGGGGAAGAAGAAAGCCACTTCGACAGCGGCCGTTTCCGGAGCGTCGGAGCCGTGAACGGCATTGGCGTCGATGCTGTCGGCGAAGTCGGCGCGGATGGTGCCGGCGTCAGCCTTCTTGGGGTCCGTGGCGCCCATCAGGTCGCGGTTCTTCTGGATGGCTTCTTCGCCTTCCAGCACTTGCACGAACACGGGGCCCGAGATCATGAAGTCGACCAGGTCCTTGAAGAAGGGACGGGCGGCGTGCACGGCGTAGAAACGCTCGGCGTCGGCGCGCGACAGTTGGGTCAGGCGGGCGGCGATGACCTTCAGGCCGGCTTGCTCGAAACGGCCGACGATCTGGCCGATCACGTTCTTGGCGACGGCGTCGGGCTTGATGATCGAGAGGGTGCGTTGAATGGACATAAAGGACTCCGAAAACTGATTTCTGACGGGTTTCTAATTAATTGCCTGGCGGGGCTCTGTGCTTGCCGATGCCGCCCTTGGGTGCCACCCTTCGGTGCCACGTCAAGCGCCATCGCGCCGTTGGCACGCAGGAGGTCCGAAACGTATGGGTGTCTCGGGCCGTCCTGAACCACCGACCAAGACAGGATTCGACACTGCCGACCTGTCGGACGCATCCTGGAATGCCAGCGGGATTCCGGATGCAGGCGAATCCAATGATTCTGCGCGCATTTCCGAAGGAATCCTCAATGAATTCAGGGACTTCTAAAAGGTTTACAGTAACCCGGTATTCTAACACGCCGAGAAGACCGCATTACATCTTAAAATGAGCGGTTTGCTGCCCGCGTCCTACCCGGGCGCCCCTGTCTGCCGGAACTTAGTAATGACTCAAGCTGCTCCCCCGAACGCCGCACCCATCGCCGGCGAAACCCCGGAACTCTCCAAGAGCTTCGAACCCTCCGAACTGGAATCCCGCTGGTACGCCGAGTGGGACAAGCGCGGTTACTTCGCCGCCGGCCAGCACGTGAAAACGGGGACGGAAAGCCAGCCCTACGTCGTCCAGTTCCCGCCGCCCAACGTTACGGGCACCCTGCACATGGGCCACGCGTTCAACCAGACCATCATGGACGGGCTGGTGCGCTACCACCGGATGTCGGGCGACGACACGGTGTTCATTCCCGGCACCGACCACGCCGGCATCGCCACGCAGATCGTCGTTGAAAGACAGCTCGACGCGCAAAAGGTTTCGCGCCACGACCTGGGCCGCGAGAAATTCGTCGAGAAAGTGTGGGAATGGAAGGAAAAGTCTGGCAGCGCCATCACCGGGCAGGTGCGCCGCCTGGGTGCGTCGGCCGACTGGCCGCGCGAATACTTCACCATGGACGACCGCATGTCGCGCGGCGTGGTGGAGACCTTTGTCCGCCTGCATAAACAGGGACTGATCTATCGCGGCAAGCGGCTGGTCAACTGGGATCCCAAGCTGCTGACCGCCGTTTCCGACTTGGAAGTGCAGTCCGAAGAGACCGATGGCCACATGTGGCACATCCTCTATCCGTTCGTCGACGGCCCGCAAACCATCGTCGACAACGAGGGCCAGACTGTCACTCTGCGCGGCATGACCATCGCCACGACCCGCCCTGAAACCATGCTGGCCGACGGCGCGCTGTGCGTGCATCCCGATGACCCCCGCTACAAGCACCTGGTGGGCAAGCAGGTCGAGCTGCCGCTTTGCGACCGCAACATTCCCATCATCGCCGACGACTTCGTCGACCCCGCATTCGGCACGGGCTGCGTGAAGATCACGGGCGCCCACGACTTCAACGACTACGCCTGCGCGATGCGCCACGATCTGCCGCTGATCGTGATCTTCACGCTGGACGCGCACATCAACGAAAACGGTCCCCAGCAGTTCCAGGGCATGGAACGCTACGAGGCCCGCAAGGCCGTCGTCGCGCAGCTGGACGCCGAGGGTTATCTGGTCAAGGTCGAGCCGCACAAGATGATGCAGCCCAAGGGTGACCGCACCGGCGTCGTGCTCGAGCCCATGCTGACCGACCAGTGGTTCGTCGCGATGAGCAAGCCCGCGCCGGAAGGCACGCTGAACCCCGGCAAGAGCATCACCGAGGTCGCACTGGAAGTCGTGGCCGACGGCCGCATCCAGTTCTACCCGGACAACTGGACCACCATCTACAACCAGTGGCTGAACAACATCCAGGACTGGTGCATTTCGCGCCAGCTCTGGTGGGGCCACCAGATTCCGGCCTGGTACGCGGAAGACGGCCAGGTATTCGTCGCCCACGACGAAGCCGGCGCAATCGAACAGGCGCGCGCCGCCGGCGTCACGGGTCCGCTCACGCGCGATCCCGACGTGCTGGACACGTGGTTCTCGTCGGGCCTGGTGCCCTTCACGACGCTGGGCTGGCCGGAAAACACGCCGGATCTGCAGCGCTACCTGCCCTCCAGCGTCCTGGTCACGGGCTTTGACATCATCTTCTTCTGGGTGGCGCGCATGGTCATGCTGACCACGCACCTGACCGGCCAGATCCCGTTCAAGCACGTCTACGTGCACGGCCTCATCCGCGACGCCGACGGCCAGAAGATGAGCAAGTCCAAGGGCAACACGCTGGACCCGGTGGACCTGATCGACGGCATCGACCTGGACGGTCTGGTGGGCAAGCGCACCTACGGCCTGATGAATCCGAAGCAGGCCGGCGCGATCGAAAAGGCCACGCGCCGCCAGTACCCGGACGGCATCCCCGCCTACGGCACCGACGCGCTGCGCTTCACCATGGCAGCCTACGCCACGCTGGGCCGCAACATCAACTTCGACCTGAAGCGCTGCGAGGGCTACCGCAATTTCTGCAACAAGCTCTGGAACGCCACGCGCTTCGTGCTGATGAACACCGAAGGCCATGACCTGACGGTGGCTGATGCCGGCGAACTGTCCTTCGTGGACCGCTGGATCATCAGCCAGATGCAGACGCTGGAAGCCGACGTCGCGCGCGGTTTTGCCGACTACCGCTTCGACAACATCGCCAACGCGATCTACCGCTACGTGTGGGACGAATACTGCGATTGGTACCTGGAACTGGCCAAGGTGCAGATCCAGACCGGCACGCCGGCCCAGCAGCTTGGCACCCGCCGCACGCTGATCCGCGTCCTGGAATGCGTGCTGCGCCTGGCACACCCGATCATTCCGTTCATCACGGAAGAACTGTGGCAGAAGGTGTCTGTCGTGGCCGGCAAGCGCAAGGAAGGCGCCACCGACAGCGTCAGCGTGCAGCCCTACCCGAAGGCCAATCCGGATGCGGTGGACACCGCCGCCGAAGCCGACGTGGCCGAACTGAAGGCGCAGGTCGAGGCCGTGCGCGCGCTGCGCGGCGAGATGAGCCTGTCGCCCGCCCAGAAGGTGCCGCTGTGCGCCCAAGGCGACGCACCCATGCTGACGCGCAACGCGCCGTACCTGGCCGCGCTGGCCAAGCTGAGCCAGGTCGACGTGCTGGACGTCCTGCCCGATGCCGGGGCGCCGGTGCAGGTCGTCGGCGGCAGCCGCCTGATGCTGCACGTTGAAATCGACGTGGCCGCTGAGCGCGTGCGCCTGGACAAGGAAATCGCCCGCCTCGCCGGCGAGATCACCAAAGCGCAGGGCAAGCTGTCCAACGCGAGCTTCGTCGAACGCGCCCCCGCCGCGGTCGTCGAACAGGAAAAGGCCCGCATGGCGCAATTCGGCGAGACGCTGCAGAAGGTGCAGGAGCAACGCGCCAAGCTGGGCGACTGATCCCCGCGCTTTAAGTGCAATCCCAGAAACCCCGGACGCCGTTCCGGGTTTTTTGCTTTGGGAGTGACGACGGGAGTTGGGCGGTGGACCTGGCAGCCTTCAAACACCGCCGTCCGTCATCCGGTACCAGCTCACCACCGCGTTGACGTACAGCCGGCGCAGCGGATAAAGCGGAAACGGCACAATCGGCGACAGGGGCACGGGCAATGCGTTGGCATCGCCCGTGGCCACGTATTGCGCCATCGCGGCGCCCATGCACGTCTGCAGGCCGACGCCACGGCCCTGGCAGCCGATGTCCACCAGCAGTCCGGGCTGCGGCTCATGCAGATGCGGCAGATAGTCGCGCGTGACGGCGACCCGGCCGCACCAGCGGAATTCGAAGGGCGTGCCCGCCACCTGCGGGAACATCTTCACCATCACGCGTTCAAGGTGCGCCCAGTCGGACTCGCCCTTGGGCTCGCGGAAGGGGCCGCGGCCGCCCATCAGCAACCGCCCCTGATGATCCAGACGGAAGTACAGGAGCAGGTTGCGCGTGTCCGAGGTGACGTGGCCCTCGGGGAATATGCCCGCGCGGATGCGGTCCGGCAGCGGCACGGTCGCCACCTGGAACGTATTGGCGTCGATGATGGACGGCTTGAGTCCGGGCCACAGATCGCCGCCATAGGCATTGGTGCACATCACCACGCGATCGGCGCTGACCGAGGGGCCGCGTGCCGTGGACACCGTCCACTTGCCACCGTCACGCCTCAGTCCAGTGACGGGCGTGTCGGTGTGCAGCATCGCGCCCGCATTCAGCGCGGCGCGCGCCAGACCTCGCGCGTAGCTCAACGGCTGCACCGCCCCCGCCCGCCGGTCCACCCATCCGCCCAGGTACTTGTCGGCGCCGATCAGACGCGCGACCTGCGACCGGTCGAGCGGCTGGGCGTCCACGCCAAGGCGCGCCCACTGCGCCGCGCGGCCTTGCGCGATGCGCAGCGCCTGCGGCGTGTGCGCGCCCTGGATCCACCCGGCGCGCACGCGCGGCACGTCCATCGCATGGCGTTCGATCAAGTCAAAGACGACATCCGCCGTCGCGCCGGCGAATCGTGTCAGCCGCTCGCCGCGCTCGGGCCCGAACATCGAAATCAGATCATCCGGGTCGTACTTCAAGCCGGGAATGACCTGGCCGCCATTGCGGCCCGATCCGCCAAAGCCGATCTCGCGCGCTTCCAGCAGCACGACCTTGACGCCGCGCTCGGCCAAGTGCAAAGCGGTGGACAGGCCGGCGTAGCCGCCGCCGATCACGGCGACGTCTGCCTGCGCCGAAGCGTCGAGCGGCGCGGTGGGCGGCGGCGCCGCCGCGGTGGCCGCCCACAGTGACGGGGAAAGAGGAAACGGCGCTGGCTGCATGGGGCTTCCTTCCTTACATGGGATGCAACACGCGCCGCAGGAAGTCCTGCGTGCGCGGATGCTGCGGATGATTCAGGACTTCGCGGGCAGCGCCCTGCTCCACCATGACACCGCCATCGAAGAACATGACGCGGTCGGCGACCTCGCGTGCAAAGCTCATTTCGTGCGTGACGACGACCATCGTCATGCCGGCTTCGGCCAGCTTGCGCATGACGCCCAGCACGTCGCCGACCAGCTCCGGATCGAGCGCCGAGGTGGGCTCGTCAAACAGGATCGCCTTCGGTCTCATCGCCAACGCGCGCGCGATGGCCACGCGCTGCTGCTGGCCACCCGACAATTGGTTCGGATGCGCGTGCTCCTTGTCCGCCAGCCCCACGCTGGCCAGCAATTCGCGGCCGCGCTCCACCGCCTGAGCGCGCGGTTCCTTCTTGACGAAGATAGGACCTTCGATCACGTTTTCCAGCGCCGTGCGGTGCGGAAACAGGTTGAAGCGCTGGAACACCATCGCCACCTGCGTGCGAATCGACACGATGGAGGGCGCATCGCAATCCACGAGCTCGCCGTCCACGGTGATGCGGCCAGCGTTGTAGCGCTCCAGTCCGTTGATGCAGCGCAGGATGGTCGACTTGCCCGAGCCGGACGGGCCCACGACGCACACGACCTCACCCTGCTCGACCTCGGCGTCGATGCCCTTCAAGACCTCGAGCGGGCCAAAGCTCTTCCTCACGCCTTGCAGGCTGATCATTTGGTTGCGCTCCGTTTTTCCAGATGCCGCACCAGCAGGATGAGCGGCACGCACATCACCAGGTACATCAGCGCCACCAGCGTGAACACCGTGGCGTTCTTGAACGTGGATACGGCGATGAGCTTGCCCTGCAGAGCAAGCTCTGCGACGGTGATGGTCGAGGCCTGCGACGAGTCCTTCAGCATCATGATCATGATGTTGCCGTACGGCGGAAGAACGATCTTCACGGCCTGCGGCAGCACCACGCGCCGCATCGTCAGGCCCCAGCCCATGCCCATGGCCATCGCGGCCTCGATCTGCCCGCGATCAATCGCCTGGATGCCGGCGCGGAAGTTCTCTGCCTGATAGGCCGAATACGCGATGCCCAGGCCGATGATGGCCGCGTGCACCGCACTCAGCGACACGCCCATGTCCGGCATCACGAAGTAGATGTAGAAGAGCAGCACGATGATCGGAATGCCGCGCAGCAGATTGACCAGACCCGCGCTGAACCCCGACAAGTACTTGTTGCCCGACACCCGCATCAACGCCCACACCAGGCCCAGCACCGTCGACAGCGCGAGCGAGCCCAGCGTCACCAGGATGGTGAGCTTGGCGCCCTCCAGCAGGATCGGCATGAATTCTGCCGCGTCTTTCAAGAATTCCGTCATGAGTCCACCTACCTCGAGAAGACCGCCCGCGATGACAGCTTGGGATACAGCCCGAGAAGCGCTGCGGATGGGCTGCGTCCGCCGGCGCGCGTGAAGGCGCCAGCGGGATGTCGCCAATGCTTGAGCTCAGATTGCCCGGCTGGCATCAGGCGCCGCCCAGGCCCCACTTCTTCAGGATCGCGTCGATGGCGCCATCGGCCTTCAGCTTGGCCAGCGCCTTGTTGATGCGGTCAAGCAGCTCGGTGTCGTCCTTGCGCGTGGCCAGCCCAAGGCTGCCCATGATCGTCGGCTGATATGACTGCGCCATTTTCAGGTTGGGATAGTTGCCCTGCGACAGGACATACGCGGCGATGGGATAGTCCATGAAGCCGCCCTGGATCCGGCCTGCGTTGGCGTCGCGCATCATGTCGGGCGGGTTGTCGTAAAGCTTCACTTCCTTGAAGACACCGCTCTTCTGGATCGGCTCGACAAAGGCGGTGCCGACTTGCACGCCGACGGTCATGCCCTTCATGTCGGCGAACGACTTATATTCCTTGTTGTCGGTCTTGAGCACCATCAGGCCCTCGCCGTAGCGATAGACGGGCTCGGAAAAGCTCACCACCTGCTGGCGCTGGGGCGTGATGAACATCGCCGCCGACACGATGTCGATGCGCTTGGACGTCAGCGAGCCGATCAGCGCGGAAAACGCCATGGGCTCGATCTGCACCGAGAATCCGGCCTCCTTGCCCACCGCTTTCACGATGTCTACCATCACGCCCTCGATGCTGTTGGTTTTGGTATCGAGAAACGTGAACGGGCTGCCGGTGGGCGTGGACCCCACCTTCAACACCGTCTGGGCTTGGGCGCCCGCCGCCATGGACAATGCTGCGAATACAGAGACAACAAGAGTCTTGAATTTCATGACATATCCTCATCGTGGCAAAGAAGGCCGGGCCGCGCGTGGCGCGCCCGGTGGCGGCACGCTCCCCGCGCGTTCCGCCGCTTGGGTGCTGCGCGCTCAGGGCGCTTGTGGCGTGTCGTCCTCCGCGGCGTGAGTGATGTTGGATATGGCCCAGATGACTTCGGTCGTCTGGGTCCCCGGATTGCACCAGCGGCGCGGCGTGCTGCTGGCGTAGCAAAAGCTGTCGCCAGCTTGCAGGCGGATGACGCGGTCGCCCACCCAAAGCTCGAGCACGCCCTTGAGCACCAGGCCGATCTGCTCGCCCTGCCCCGTTACGAACAGTTCGTTGCCGGTCGATCCGCCGGGCGCAATGGACGCGCGGCACAGGTCCATGCTGCGGCATGCCGCGGGCGTGAACATCTCTTTGCTGATGCCTTTTTCCTTCAGGTCGATGTGGCGGTGCGTGCCTGCGCGGGCCACGCGCCCGTCTTCCTCGCCGCCGGTATGCTCGGCGTTGCGCAACAGCGAATTGACCGACACGCGAAACTCGCGCGCCAGGAGATGAAGGACTTTGATGGACGCCGAACTCAGCCCTCTTTCGATCTGGCTTAGCAGCCCCAGCGACATGCCGCAGGCCCGCGCGACGTCAGCGAGCGACCGGCCCTGCTGCTTGCGCAACTGACGCAACTGCTGACCCAGCCAAAGATCGACGGCCGACTCCGGTCGTTCCGCATGAGCGGGGGACGCGGGCGCTGCACGGGCACGGCGAACGGCGGCGGAGCGGGTCATATGAAAATTTCATGTGCATGTAATTTTCAATACTAAGGAGCCGCAAAAACGCCCACAATCCAGGGACTTCCCTAGCGTAGTGGGCGTTTACGGGCGTTTCGGGCCGGCGCGTCGGTCAGGAAGCGTCGGACGGATCGCGGTTGGGATCGGGTTTGGGATTGGGCTGGGTCTGCCCCGTGGGCGCGGCATCGACGGCGGGTTTGCGCGGCCGGCGGCGTCTCGCACCCTGCTCCGCAGGCAACGGCGTGCCGGCCAACTCGGCCAGATAGCGTTCATCCAGCTTGCTCAGCCAGCCTTTTGCGCGCGCCGATTCGATGAGCTCGGGCCGGCGTGCGGCGGTCAACGCGAGCGAACGTTCGCGCCGCCAGCGGGCGATATTGGCGTGATGCCCGCTCAGCAGGGGCGCCGGCACCGCTTCGCCGTCATAGACTTCCGGGCGTGTGTAGTGCGGGCTGTCCAGCAGGCCGGACAACGTGTCATTGAAGGAATCCTGCAGGGCGGAATCCCCGTCGTTGAGCACGCCGGGCAATAAACGCACGGCGGCATCGATCACGGCCAGCGCCGCGATTTCACCTCCGGAGAGCACGAAGTCGCCCAGCGAGATTTCTTGCGTGACGCAGCGATCAATGAAGCGCTGGTCCACGCCTTCGTAACGGCCGCAAATGAGGATGAGGCCATCGCTGGCGGCCAACGCTTCGGCGCCGGCCTGGTCATAGCGCCGGCCGACCGGCGCAAGCAGCGCCACCGGGGCAGGACCCAGGCCCTGTCCGGCGCGCGCCTGCTGGGCGGCATTTACGGCGGCTTCCAAGGGACCCGGCATCATCACCATGCCGGGGCCGCCGCCATAGGGGCGGTCGTCCACGGTACGGTGTACGTCATGCGTGAAATCGCGCGGATTCCAGGCATGAAGCTGCCACCGGCCCTGGGCATGGGCCCGGCCGGTGACGCCGAGGTCGCGCACCACCCCGAACATTTCGGGAAATAGCGTAACGACGTCGATACGCATCAAAAATCCGCGGGCCAATCGCTGTCGATGCGGCGGGCAGCCAGATCAACGGCGTGGATGTGCGCGCGTACGAACGGAACAAGCATTTCGGCGGGTCGGCCCTTGGCGTCCAGGACGGGCTCGGGGCTTTCGCCCTCGCCCTTCTGCAGCAGGACCTTCAACACGGCGTGAGCACCGTTATCAAGGACCTCGCTGACCACGCCAATTCGCGCGGATTCGCCGTTGGCGCTGGAATACAGCGCGCAACCAATGAGATCGACCCAGTAGTATTCGTCTTCCTCGGGCGCGGGGAATGATCCACGCGGCGCTTGCACGGTATGTCCGCGCAACGCTTCGGCCTGATCGCGATCCGTAATGCCCTGCAGTTGCGCCACCACGGTGGCTCCCTGCGAACGGGATTGCAAGATCTTGAATGCGACAGGCGCAGACGCGACAGCGCCCCGCGCCAATTCAGGCACAGGGCGAGTCAACCACCATTGAGACGCTGAGAGCAGCACTTCGGCGTTGGCCGAATGCGGCTGCACTTTAACCCAGCCTTTCACACCGTAGGCTGCAGTAATGCGGCCCAGCTCGACCAAATCCGTAGGCGCCGCGTTGGAGGTTGCGGCATCAGGCATTTATCGTGCTCTTTATCAGGCTTGGAAGCGATGAAGCAGCTAGGAATGTCCGCTTTCAAGCGCGAGGCTTTCAACGTCGAAAAACCAGCTGCTTCAGAATTCAACTAAGGATGTGCGTCGCGGGCAATTAGGCCGCGGCGGAAACCTTGGCCGAGTATTCCTTGACCAGACGCTCGACGGCGGGCGACAGTTGCGCGCCGGTGCCGGTCCAGTACTGCACGCGATCCAGCGCAATGCGCAGGTTTTCCGTGCCTTCGCTAGCCACGGGGTTGTAAAAACCCACGCGCTCGATAAAACGGCCGTCGCGACGGTTACGCGAATCGGTGGCCACCAGGTTGTAGAACGGACGCTTCTTGGACCCACCGCGGGCCAGGCGAATCACCACCATAGGTAATCCCTTGAATTAGTTGTGAAAAACGGGAAATTCTAGCACTGAAAGGAGCCTGCTGGCAAATGCGAGTGCCGAAGAATCTGTGATGCGGTGCGATTTGTATCCCAAAACACCACATCCGGGTATTCTACAAGCACGAGCCCAGCCCTGCTGCGGCTCGATCTGCAGGAGGCCCGGACGTCGTGTTGTCGTCCCCCTGTCCGTCGTCAGGCGGGTGCGGGTGCAAGTGACCTGGCCTGCAGCCTGCCCCGTTGTCATGCGTTTGAGCAGTTGGTGCGTCTGAAGAGCAATCTGATTGGAGAGATCGGATTTCATGTCGACCCGCGCAAAACTCTACGCCCTGGCCTTGCTGGCCGCTTGGAAGCGACAGCCTTTCCCTGATACCCCGCCTTTGCCGCGAGCGCCCCGAAGATCCGGGCGGCGTTGCCACGCCCCTGCCTGACTCCGCTTTTTCCCCACAAAAAGTCCTTTAACTGGAGTGTGCACACCATGAAGAACCAAAAATCAGTCTTCGCACCCGTTGCGCGCCTGGCTGTAGCTGGATTGCTAACGGGCGCGCTGGCCTTGCCCACGGACGCGCCCGCGCGGGTCATTGGCGCGGCGCTGACAACGGCCTCCGGGCAGGTGGCAGCGGTTGATCAGGCCAACCGGACCATCACACTGCGCGGCGCCGACGGCAATACCGTGGAGATCGTGGCCGGACCGGACATCCGCAATTTCAATCAGATCAAGCCCGGCGACACGTTGACGCTGGACTACTACGAGTCGGTGGCGGTGGACGTGCGCCCCGCAGGCTCCGGCGCGCCTGAAGTCGTCACCGAGACCGCCGCGACCCGGTCGGCCAAGGGTGCGATGCCGGGCGGCGCGGTTGGCCGCCAGACCACGATCACGGCCGAGATCTGGCACATCAACCGGAGCGCGAACCTGGTGATCCTCAAGGGTCCCCAGGGCGGCAGGCGCACCATCCAGGTCAGGGATCCGGCCCTGCGCCAGAAGCTTCAACAATTGAAGGAAGGCGATCTGGTGGACTTCACGATCACGCAGGCCGTCGCCGCGGCCATCCACCGTTAGGCGCAACGGCACGCCAAGAAAAAGGCCCGCTGCATGAGCGGGCCTTTTGAGCGATCCATTGAGCGGACTTATTCGCCTATTCAGCGGGCTCGTTGAGCGGGCCTACTGCATGGGGCGATTGCCGGGCGGGCTAGCGCCGGCGCAGAAAATGCACGCAGCGTCCGTCGGCCTCTTGCTGCGCGACGAGCGCATTGCCGGTCTGGCGCGCAAACGCCTGAAAATCGCGGATCGCATTGCGGTCGGTGGTGATGACACGCACCACCTGCCCGCTTTCCATCTGCGCAAGCGCCTTCTTGGCCCGCAGGATGGGCAAAGGACACGTCAGGCCGCTGGCATCGACGTCTTGGTCGAACACCGGCGCCTCGGCGCCGGCATCAAGACGGGAATCGGCATCGCTCATCAGAGGCGCTCGTCCACCCACTTCTGCACGCCTGCAATGGCCGCGGGCAACGCGGCGATATCCGTGCCGCCGCCCATGGCCATATCAGGACGGCCACCGCCCTTGCCGCCCACCTGACTGGCGACAAAGCCCACCAGATCGCCGGCCTTGATGCGGTCGGTCAGGTCGGCGGTGACGCCACCGACCACGCTGATCTTGCCATCGGCGGAGCCGGTAGCCAGCAGCACGACGGCAGGCTTCAGGCGGTCCTTCAGGTTGTCGACCATGCCGCGCAGCGCCTTGGGATCAACGTCGCCAATGCTGGCCGCAAGAACCTTGATGCCCTTGACGTCGACCGCGGCGCTGGAAGCCAGGTCATTGCCGGCGCTGGCCGCAAGCTTGTTGCGCGACTGCTCAAGTTCCTTTTCGAGCGCCTTGACCTGGTCCTGCACCTGCGCGATGCGCGCCGGCAGATCGGCGGGCGTGCTGCGCAGCATGCCGGCGACCTGGGTCAGCAAGGCGTTCTGGTTCTGCACCCAGGCCAGCGCGTTGTCGCCAGTGATGGCTTCAATGCGGCGCACGCCTGCGGCCACGCCGCTTTCGGACACGATCTTGAACAGACCGATGTCGCCGGTGCGGGTGACGTGCGTGCCGCCGCAGAGTTCGCGCGAGAAACCGATGTCGAGCACGCGCACGGTATCGCCGTATTTTTCGCCGAACAGCGCCATGGCGCCGCCCTTGACCGCATCGTCGTAGCCCATGACCTGGGCGACGGTGGGATGGTTGGCCAGGACTTCGGCGTTGACGATGGCTTCTACGCGGGCGATCTGCTCTGCCGTCAGCGGCGCATCCTGCGCGAAGTCGAAACGGGTCTTGTCGGGATCAACCAGCGAGCCGCGCTGCTGAACGTGCGCGCCCAGCACTTGGCGCAGCGCCTTGTGCATCAGGTGGGTGGCCGAGTGGTTGCGCACCGTGCGGGCGCGGCGGACGGCGTCCACGCGGGCCAGCAGCGTGTCGCCGACGGCCAGCGAGCCGGATTCCAGCGTGCCGTGATGGCCGAACACGCCGGACTGGATCTTGAGGGTGTCAGCGACGGCGAAACGCACGCCATCGGCTTCGAGCAGGCCGGTGTCGCCCACCTGACCGCCCGACTCCGCATAGAACGGGGTGGCGTCCAGCACGACGACGGCGCTCTGGCCGGCTTTGACTTCCTGCACTTGCGTGCCGTCCACGTACAGGGCCGTGACCTTGACGTTGTCCAGCTCAAGCTTTTCGTAGCCTTCGAAGCGCGTTTCGGCGCCTTCGTAGCTCAGGCCTTCGGCCATCTTGAACTTGCCGGCGCCGCGGGCCTGGTCGCGTTGGCGCTCCATGGCGACGTCGTAGCCGGCCATGTCGACTTCGACTTCGCGTTCGCGGCAGATGTCGGCCGTGAGGTCGACCGGGAAGCCGTAGGTGTCGTACAGGGTGAACAGCGTGGTGCCGTCCAGCACGCCGCCCTTGGGCACATTGGCCAAGGCGGTGTCCAGAATACGCATGCCATGTTCGAGGGTTTCGCCGAAGCGCTCTTCTTCCTGCTTGAGGACCTGGGCCACGCGGTCGGCAACGGCGGCCAGTTCCGGATAGGCCTCGCCCATTTCGGCGACGAGATCCGGCACCAGGCGATGGAAGAACGGCTTGGTCTGGCCCAGCTTGTAGCCATGACGCAGCGCGCGGCGCACGATGCGGCGCAGCACGTAGCCGCGGCCTTCGTTGCTGGGAATCACGCCGTCGACAATGAGGAACGAGCAGGCGCGGATGTGGTCGGCGATGACCTTGAGCGAGTTGTCTTCCAGGTCCTTGATGCCGGTTTCGCGCGCGGCAGCGGCGATCAGGTGCTGGAAGACATCGATTTCGTAGTTGGAATGCACGCCCTGCAGGACGGCGGCGATGCGTTCCAGACCCATGCCGGTATCGACACAGGGACGCGGCAGGCGCGGCATGTTGCCTTCGGCGTCGCGTTCGAACTGCATGAACACCAGGTTCCAGATTTCGATGTAGCGGTCGCCGTCTTCTTCGGGGGATCCCGGCGGGCCGCCCCAGATCTCGGGACCGTGGTCAAAGAAGATTTCGGAGCACGGACCGCAGGGGCCGGTATCGGCCATCTGCCAGAAGTTGTCGGACGCATAGCGCGCGCCCTTGTTGTCGCCGATGCGGATGATGCGCTCGGCCGGCACGCCCACTTCCTTGGCCCAGATGTCGTAGGCTTCGTCGTCTTCCTGGTAGACCGTCACCCAGAGCTTTTCCGCCGGCAGCTTGTAGACCTGTGTCAGCAGCTCCCAGGCGTACTGGATGGCGTCGCGCTTGAAGTAGTCGCCAAAGCTGAAATTGCCCAGCATTTCGAAGAACGTGTGGTGGCGGGCGGTGTAGCCCACGTTCTCCAGGTCGTTGTGCTTGCCCCCGGCGCGCACGCTGCGCTGCGACGAGGTGGCACGCGTGTACGACCGCGATTCCTTGCCCGTGAAGACGTCCTTGAACTGGACCATGCCCGAATTGGTGAAGAGCAGGGTCGGGTCGTTGCCCGGGACGAGCGACGACGAGGGAACAATGGTGTGTCCCTTGGACTTGAAGAATTGCAGGAACTGCTGGCGAATCTCGGAGGATTTCATCGTGGATGAAGCAGAATTTAGGGCGAATCGCCAATTATAGAGGGTTGGCGGAAATACGCGGTAACGGGCAGGACAGTGGTCACCGCACACAGACATAACCGATGGTCCAGCCCTCGGTTCCCTTCCAGACGCCGCCGGAGGACACGACCACGCTTTCATAGCCCACTGGGCAGGCGCACTGGCCCGTGCGGGGGTTGGCGGTGGAGATGCCGGTGTAATGGAAGCAGCCAAGCGGGTAGTTCACGCTGAAGGCGCCGCCGAAGCCGCCGCTCGCCTGCATCCAGACGCCGGATTCGCACGACAGCAACTGGCCGGCGGCGGATTTGGCGAGCGCGCCCGGCTGCGCCCCGCAGGCATGGCCGGGGATTTCCCGGGCGCCCACGTCGATGTAGCCGCCCGCTTCGACGTTGCCTGCCACCGACAGGCCGCCTTGCAAATCGGGATTGCGGGTGTCGCGCATTTTGACGTAGCCGGTCAGGTCAGGCAGCCCCGCGCCGGCGCCCGCCCACAGCGCAAGCGTGCCGGGCGCGTACGTTGGCGCCTCGGCGGCCACGGGATTGGGAAAGCCGAACGCCGCGCCGCGCAACTGGGATGGCGCCTGCGGCCACACGGCCCCGCCGTAGCCGGCTGCGGCAGTGATGACGGACGCCATGGAGACTTCGTCCGGTAATTGCGTCCCTTTTTTCAGCAGCGGTTGGTCAGCGTAGACGATGCCGTCGACCCGGCAGGGTTCGTCGGGACAGGCCGGGCTGCGCAGGATGCGGATGTCCGCGCCGAAGCCGAGGGCCGACTGGTCGGGAAAGTCAGCGGGCAGATGGCCCTGGGCGCGCAGTTCGGACAGCGTGGGGTGGAGGGCGTCGGCAAAGAGCGGCTGGCCGTCGCTGGCCGCGGGCGGATCTCCCTGGGACAGGGCTTCGGAATGCCGCGACAGCACATCCATCAACGCCAGCCGGATCTGCGTCATCCACACGCCCGTGGAGCGGGCAGCCGAGGCCTCGATGCCGCGAACGACTTCGTTGGACGCCCAGATGGCAACGGCGGTGGTGATGGCGAGCGCCAGGGCCATCCCGGCGAGCGAAAAGCCCGCCTGCCGCCGTCCCGCTGCGCGCCGGCCGCTGCGGGGGGCGCTCATCGTGCGGTGAAAACGAAAGTGTTCACATCGCCCTGGGTGCACTGCGCCTGGGCCTGTGCCGCGCGGTACGGGGTCGCGGGGTTCGTGATCGAATCCTTGACGACTTTGGCGCCGCTGCTGCCGCTGATGGAGATAATTTCCGACACCCGCTGCAGGACTGACGCGAGCGCCGGGCAGGCTGCGTGGCTGACACTGGTGAGGGTAAGCGTGAATGCGGAGCCCATGCCCGCACCGTCGACGGATGCGGGTTCGACCTGGACCACGCCGCTGCCGCCGGTGCCGGAGCCGCCCAGCCCGTGGGCCACGCTTGCCGCGGCGCCAGTGCCCTGCACCGAGAGCACCGAGGAGTCGCGCAGCGCATTGGCCAGGGCGCCGGTGTCCAGCCCCGTGTAGGGCGTTACGCCGCCGCCTTGCGCGTTGATCTTCATGCTGGCGATGAACCGCTGCAGTTCTTCGCCGACCTTGGGCACCTTGTTTTCGATGACGTAACCGCCGATGGCGGGGATGCCGACGATGGCGATGAGCAGCACGATGGCTGTGACGATGGAGACTTCCATCAACGAAAACCCGCGCTGAGTCCCACCAAAGGATCGAGACAGACTGACTGCTTTCATGAATATCCTCATTGATTAAAGTGCGCGGCGAACCGCGCCGTTGCCGCCAACCCGCGGTCCACTACTGGCTGGCATAGAAATTGGTCAGCGCCTGGCGTAGCTCGTCTATCACTGCGTAATGCCACAGCGTGATGCCCAGCACCGTGGACAAGGACACGATCAGCAAGGACCAGCGCAGCACGAGCGCCTGGCGCCGCACACGCGCCAGCAGGCGGACCTCGACGCGCTGGCGCACGCGCGCCAGGCCGGGCTCGACCCCGAGCGCGTCCATCAGGTCCGCCATGTACCACCACGTCTGGGAATCCAGCAGTCCGGTGCCAAAGATTTCCGCGCCGCTGGCGCCCCCGTCGATACGGCCCAACATGGCCTGCAGGTGCGAGAGCAGCCACGGCGAGGCGTCGCGCGCCTGCACGGACAGCGCACGGCGCAAGCGCGTGTCGGCCGCGCCGTGCTGCCTGATGAGCACGGCCAGCAACGACAGAAAGCGGATGGCCTGGAAATCGCGGTACAGCCGCCAGAGCAGCCAGCGATCCAGCACGGCGCGAAGATCGCCCGTGAAGTGCGCCAGCGACCAGAGGGCGAGCAAGACCGCGCCGAATATCAGGACGACCCACAGCGCAAGCCACTGCTTCAGGCCGCCTGCCAACGTAAACAACCCGCGCGTGAGCGGCGCGTAGTCTTCGGCAGGCACGGCCTGGAATACCTGCTGCAACCGTGGCACGCTGAAAAACGGGATGGCGCACAGCAACGCGAAGGCCACAATGGCGGCAATGACACCCGTGGCGGCCGCCGACAGCAACGCCGCCCAGGCCTCGGACGCCAACCTGACGGCGCGCGCCAGATCGCGCAACGCCGCGGCCAGGTCGCCGCCCTCTTCCTGAACGCAACTGAGCAGCAGGCATTCGTTGTGCGGCAGCGTGTCGGACCAGGCGACTCCCAGATCTCCACCCGCGCCCAGATACGCGGCGGCCCAGTGCTGGCAGAGGCGTCCGCGAACCGTGTCCGGCCCGTACCGGCTGGCGTCGTCCTCGAAGATGTCGCGCAGGCTCTTTCGCCCTTGCGTGCCTTCGACGACATCCGCCAGGTATTCGTAGTAATCCGCGCGCAGCGAGCGAAAGCGCAGCGCGTCCAGCCGCAAGCGGTACACGCCAACAGACCGTGGGGACCCGCGCGAAAAGCGATGCGCGAGCTCAGCCATGGTGCGCTCCACCGGACATGGCCGCGCCCGTCTGCGCAGGCGACGCGGCCTGCAACGACGGGGATTGCAACGACGGGGATTGCAACGACGGGGCCGGCGCCGTGCTCATGTTCGGCACGACAGGCAATTCGAACCGGCGCAACAGGGTGCGTGGATCGATTTCGCCGAGATGGGCGCGGTATAGCGCGCAATCGAGCGCCCGCGCGCCGCGGGTGGCGGCTTCTCGCCAAGCGCCACCCGTGGCAGGCTGGAACTGTTGCTTCAGTCCGTGGTTGTCGCGCTGCCGCACTTGATCGAGAAAACCCTGCACGCGATCGGGCTCGATCATTTCAGCGGCGACGCAGCGCCCCGCGGTTCCGTTGAGTTCCGGCATGTGATCGCGCCGGCATGCGGGACAGCCGGCTTCGTTTCTGACCCTGAGCGAATCGGAGTGCAGATCGAACGCTTCCTGCAAGCCGCGAACCCAGCCGCGCCAGTCCCATGCATGCGCATGCCGCGCGTGCAAGCCCGACCACAGGCTGTCGACGGGCAGCGCGCAGCCGGGACACAGGCGAGGCAATAGCGTTTGATAGATGAGCAGCTTCAAGATGCCGGGCGACGCGAGGAATTCGCGCGATACGCCGATCGCGTCGGAGGCCAGGCGCTCGGGAATCATCACGGCCGATCCGGCGTGCGTGGTGGCGTACAGACTGACGCCCGAACTGGCGAGGTCCATGAACGCGCGGCCGGTCTGCGTGTCGCGGATCTCGCCGATCAGCAGATCGTTCATGGCCGAGCGCTTGATGGTCTTGAGCTTGGCGTCCAGCGTGGGCCACGCCGCGTCCGCCAGCGCGCCCGTCAACGTGTTCTGCAGCGCGTTGCCGATGTGATATTCCACCGGGTCTTCAAGCGTGATGACCTTGCGCGTGGGCGCGATGCCGCGCATCAGCGTGGCGATGGTGGTGGACTTGCCCGAGCCCACCACGCCCGCCAGCACGATGGCCCCGCCCTCGCGCTCGCGCGCCCGCAATAGCGTTTCGGCCTGTCCGGGCAAGTATCCCAACGCCAGAAGGTCGCCGTTGACGGTTGCATCCAGCCGCAGGATCCGCAGGCACACGGAAGGCCCCGCGTCCGCGGCCAGCGAGGCCCAGCGCAGCACGACTGGGGCGGCATCCACCGTCAGCGAAATACGTCCCTGCTGCTCGAGCGCCGGATCGAACACGGCGCCGTTGCCGCCACGCACGTCCATCCATGCCACGGCCAGGACTTCGAGCAACGTGGCGCTGGACAGGCCGGCGAATCGATCCGAGCCGACATACTCTCCATGGATGGTGTAGCGGATGTCGCCGGCGTCGCGCCGCTGGTCCACGTTGATGTGGACGTCGCTGGCGCCCTGCAGCACGCCCCAGCGGACGATGTCGAGAAACAGCGCTGCCAGCGCCGAGGCGCGCTCGGCCGGGTTGACCCTGGCCGTGCGCCCCGGGCCGGACGCCGTGTACTGGCCGCGCGCGATCATCAGCAGGAGTGGCGCCGGAACGACATATCGCGCGGGGCGCGCCATGCGGTAACCGGCCGCCTTGACCATGCGTTCGACCTCGTCGATCTGGTCGCCGACGGTGTATTCCTTGACGGCGAAGATCGCGGCCTGGCCGCCTTCGAGCAGGACCGGGCACAAGCGTCCGGCCAGCGCAGCCAGATCGAACTGACGGCCCAGCGCGCGCACGAAGGCCGGATCCATGCCCGCGATGTCTTCGGTGGTATGCAGCTCGGGCGGGCGAGCGGGCGTGCCCGCAACGGGCAGGGGCTGCGTTGTCATGGGTGTGCGCCCCCGGCGTCCAGGCACGCGGTCTGGTCGCGGCCTTCGCGGTGCAGGCGCACGCAGGCGCCGTCGACGGCCACCAGACGATACGGCGCGGCCAGGGCGCCGCCTGCCACGGGATCGGCACGGCCCGCCCGGTAGCGCTGCAACGTGCCGTTGACCACGATGTCCACGTTCAAGCTGCGCGCCGTGCCGAATATTGCGGTCACGCGGATGTCGTCCGCCGCGCGCCCGGCGGGCGGCATCGCGGCGCCCTTCCCTTCGCCAACCGTGCAAAGGCCCGGCACCCGGCAGTCGGACAAGGCCGCGGCCGCATCCGCGCGCAACAACGTGCGCACGGTCTCCACCTCCGGCCAAGGTTGCGGCGCGGACGCCTGATCGGCGGGCTGGGCATGGCCTGCCGATACCGCCGCGGCGCTCAGTGCGATACCGGCAAGCATTCGAGCGGCAGCGTGCCGGCGCGGGATGCAACACTCATTCCTGTTCATAAAGTTCCCCCTGCAATTCGGCAACAAGCGCACTGGCGACGAGACTGGGCCGCGGTTGCGACTGCACGTTCACCACGAGGCGCGACCAACGGACCGCGGATATCGGCCCCGGCATCAACGCCATGGAGCGCAATGGCCCATGCAAGATCAGGCTGCGCCGCCGGACGACGGGCATGCTTAACCCCACGGGATTGGCCTGAACCGCCGTTGCGTGCCCGGCCGACTGACCGGCCGCCGCTTGCCCGGCCGCTCCAAGTTGGGCCGCAGCCTGACGCGGCATGTGCGGCATGAGTGGCACGGACGGCGATAGCGCGACGGAAGCGAATGCCGCGCGCACCCCTTGCAGTCCGCCCGCCACTCGCGTGTCGACGTGCAGCGACGAAGGCAACGTCAAGTCGGCCACCCGGATCGGGGCGGACCCCACGCGCCACGCCAGTGTGGCTTCCTCGAGCGGCTTGAACGACACCTGCCAACCAGCTGGCAGCAACGCGTGCAGGCCGTGGTTGGTGGCCAGCGGATGAACCCGCGCATACACGGCCGCGCAGTCCCATTGCTGCGGTCCGGCATCGCAGTGCGCGCGGCGCAAGGCCCAGCCTTGCACCTGCACCGGCAGCGCGGCCACGCTGGCGAGCAGGCGCGTCAGCGCTGTTGGCGGATGGACGGTCGTTGCGCGCAGCATTCCCTCGTAGGCATCGGCCATCGGGTCGCGAGCCGCAACGGTCGCCGGCGGCGCAGCAGGTTTGCGCGAGAACGCACTGACACCGGCGTTCCATAGCGACGGCGCCACGGCGGCAAACCCGATGCAGGCCAGAAAGAGGCGCAGTGCGGCGGGCAACTCCGCCCAGCGCGAGGGCAGCGGATTCAGCGCGGCGCTGGCATCCACGGCCTGCGCCAGTGCCGTCCACACTTGATCCGAAGCGTGTTCCTTCAAGGAGGGACGCTGCGCGAGCAACGCCCGCTGCTCCTGAAGCGCGTCGTCAAGCGAACCGAATACCCGGTCGGTCTGCGACAGAACCGCGCCGCCATGCGCGGCGACAAGCCAATGGCGCCCGTCCGGCAGGCGAACAAGGCTGTGGCCGCCCTCGGGGTACAGCAAGGCAAACAATTGCGCGGCCGATTGCGGCGGCGTCGCTGCCGATGCGCCGGCGCGGCGCGTGAGCCGCCCGCGCCCGATTCCGGAGCGAGCGCGCCCATAGCCCGCGACCATCGCGGGTGATCCGCCCACCACGTAATGCGTGGCCCGCAGGCGTCGACCGCGTGACCGCGCGAGCTTGGGGACGTTGGAACCAATAAGCGCAAACCAGCGCAGGCCAATCGCCAGCGTTCGATCGGCGCCGGGGCATTCGATCAGCAAGAGTTGAGGGGCCCGGTTCACGATCAGTACCCTTCCTCGACCTGGGCCGTCACGAGGATCAGCGTCGTGTGGCGTTCGGTGGCGGCTCTATCCAGGCCCCCCGACAGCAGCGGCAGTCCAGACGCCAGCCGTTGGCGATCGTGCTGGTCCTGCGTGCGGTCAAAGCCCGCCACGATCATGGGCTGCCCCGGCCGCAGCTCGATCTGCTGCACGGTGCCGCTGCCATCGACCGTGATCTGCTGCACCTGGACCTGATTGGCGCTTTCGCCGAAGGTGATTGTTTTCAGAGGTTGCGCGACGGCGTTGTCATACGCGATGGAAAGCAGGATCTGCCCATCTTCCTGGATGTCCGGCACCAGGGTGAGGAACGAGCCCACGGTTTCTTCTTTCTGGCTGATGGAGACCGCGGGCAGCGAACCGTTCGCCCCGGTCGCGGTCATGCCCGGCATGGCGGTGCTTTGCACGCGGTCTATGTAGGAGAACGTGGTCCTGACGGCGTGCGAGACCGGCCGGCGGTTCAAAGTCAGGACCGGAATCTTGCTGTGCCGCACGACCGCGCCCATGGCGCTGAGCGCGGACACGATGGCTTGCGATCCCTGGAATGGCCCCGCGCCCGACGCGGCTTGAAGCAGCCCCGCGCCGGTAGCCGGCACACCGGGCACGGCCAGCCGCGCCGTGGCGCCCGCCGCCGCATAAAGGGCATTCCAGTCAAGGCCGCCCGCGGCCTCCGAGTTGGCGATAAAGGTGATTTCCTCGAAAAGCAGGCGAACGCGGCGGGTCAGCGCCTTGTTCTCGCGTTCCAGATAGCGCGCGACCCGGTCCAGGGCGTCGGGCGTATCGGTGACCACCAGCGCAGCCGCGCCTTCCACCGGCTCTGCAATGACGCCGGATCGCGTGAGGAACGGCAGCACGTTTGCACGCAGGATGGCCAGCGTGTTGTGCTCGCCCGCGGACAGCGTCGTGTTGGAGGTGCTTTCGAAGCCCTCGCCTTCCGCACTGCCGGAGCGGCCAAGCCGCACGTCCACCTTGCTGGCGAGCGTCAGGGCGCGCAGATCGAAGACGCGTGTTTCAGTGCGGTAGAACTCGAGCGCATTGTGTTCGTAGCGCCAGTGCACCGAAAAGCGCGCGGCCAGCGCGTCGAGCAGATCGGCGAGCGGTTGCGGATCCGCGCGCACCTCGATGCGCGCCGGCGCGGCAAGGGCCACCGCGCCGGTGACGGCCAGGCGCGGCAGGAATTGGTCGTGGGCAAGCAGCGCGTCGGGGCGCACCCGCACGGCGATGCCGGTGGCGGCGGTCAGGCGCTGCGCCAGCGTGGGAAGGTCCGCGTCGTCAGCCAGCATGAGCGTGGTTTTGACGTTTTCACGCAAAGCGGGGGGCAGCGTGACCTCGCGCGCGAGCGGCTGCGACTTGCCGGCCAGCCAGGGCGTGGAGACTTCCTGCGCGGCGATGCGCGCCTGATGGTCGGACAAACCATCGGCAAAGGCCTCATGGCGGGCAGCGGCGTCGGCATGCCTGCCGCTGGCCGCGCGGCGCATGTCCGTGACCTGCTCGGACACCGAGCAGCCAGCGATGGCGCACGAGAGCGCAGCGTAAGCAAGCGTTCTGGAAGTTGGGAAGCGCGTGGCGCAAGCTAACAGGCGGAATGTCATGCTGCGGCTCCTTTAGGCGTGGCCGCGCGTGAGCACGATTGCGCAAGCGGCACGACGCGCAGGACGCGATTACCGTAGAAACACGGTTGCAAGGGCCGGTCGGCCAGTTCGGTGGCGCCGAGCAGGCCGCGCACGGCCGCCTTGAAGTCGCCGGAGAATTCGGCCGTGGCGGCCAGCGGGATATCGACGTCCACCGCCCAATGCTGAGGTTGGAACGTCCAGCCGGCCGCGTCGGCCCAGCGTGCCAGCACGGCGCGCAGCGTGGCGTCGGGCGGCGCGGCACGGAACGGGGCGGCCTGCGCGGCAACGTGCGTGTCGGTGGATGTGGCCCCCGCATGCGTGGCGGACGGCGCGGCATGACGGCTCGGCGCTTCTGCGCCGGCCAGCGCGCCCGCTTCCGAACGCGGCGCCGTGTCAGCGACGAGCCTGGTGTGTGCGGTGGAATCCGCATGCGGACGTTCCGATGCGTCCACGGCAGCCGCCGAGGTCTGCACCTTGCGCGAGGCGGATTGAGCCAATTGCGCCGGACTGTCCCCCGCAACATGCGCCCGCTGCGCCCGAGCGGTCAGCCTGCCGCCCCGAAAGCTCAGCGCTTTCCATGCGCCGGCAACCACCACATAAGGATCACGCCGCACGTACGGCAACGCGTGTTCACCGCCATCGCCTGCACCAAAGATGGCCGGCAACGGCTGGCCCGGCAGAAATTGCAGCCAGGTCTCGCGCCCGTCGTCGAAGACCTGCAGCGGCGCGACGGCGGGATCGCCGGATAACTGCCAGTCGAAGCGGAACCCTTGCGAAGGCGGGTTGGCCGCCTGCCAGGAGGATGCGCCCGGGCCGGGCCCCGACCACGTGCATGCGCCAAGGCAAGACAGCCCGGCCGCCAGAAAGAAGATTCGTACCATGCCTCACCGCGAACAAAGCGCGCATCGGAAGCGACACGCTTGAACGGCATGGTGGCCGAGCGCCGGTGGCGCCGCCAGACTGGCATGTACGCACGGACGGATTCATCCACCCTGTGCGCAACGAATCAAAAAAACAAAAAAGCCCGGTCCGAAGACCAGGCTTTGTCCTGCTGCGCGGCGCTGCGGGAGCGCGGCGCCATTGACTGCGATCAGCGCTGCGTGGCGATGGTGCGCGCCTGCGCGGCGGCGTTGTTCAGCGCGGAAACGGGCGGCACCTTGCCATCGAAGGCATCGGTGAGTTCCTTGTTCAGCACAGGCTCGATGCGCTCGTAGTTGGCCATGCGGAAACCACGGCTGTTCTGGACGGGCTTGGCGCTCATCGAGGCAACAAAAGCCTGCGCGCCCGGGATCTTGCTGTAAAACGACACGTCGGAGGCGCGGAAGGCGGCTTCAGTCAGCGGCAGGTAACCCGTGCGCTGATGCCATTCGGCGGCGACGACCGGCTTGGACAGCCACGCCAGGAACTGCGCGGTGGCCTTTTCCTGGGCCTGAGGATGACCTTCGAGGGCCCACAGCGCCGAGCCGCTGACGAAGGGCTTGCCGCCCTCCTTGGTGGCTTGCTCGTAGTAAGGCAGCGGCGAGACGCCGAAGGACAGCGACTTGGTGGCGAGGAACTGGCCGAACGCACCCGAATTGGCCGTCAGCACGGCGCATTCGCCCTTGGCGAACAGCTTGTCGGAGGCGTTGTCGCCGGAATATGCCGTGAACAGCAGCGAGCGCTTCCAGCTGACCATCAGCGAGATGTGGCGCATGTACAGCGTGTCGAACTGCATGGCGGGCGCGGCGGACTTCTTGGTGACCGCATCCAGGCCGTTGTTGTTGCTGGTGAACAGCTGGTTGTTGATCGGAGCCAGGTTCTCGAGGTGGACCGCGACCTGGTCGCTGGACGCGTAGGGGCAGTCGATATCGGCCACGTCGCGCAGCTTCAGAAGTTCGGCCTGCAGCGCGGTCCAGGTGCGTGCGGGCTTGTTGGGATCGAGACCGGCCTTCTTGTAGGCGGCGGTGTTGTAGAACATCACCGGCACTTCGGCCATCCACGGGAAGGCCAGCAGGCGGCCCTTGCTGTCGCGGGTGAAGCTGCTGGTGGCCGGCACGAACCAGTTCAGGTCCTTGATCGGATACTTGGCCAGCAGTTCGTAGAGCGGCAGCACGGCTTTGTGCTGGGCCACGACTTCGGGGGAATGGTTGTCGGACAGTTGCAGCAGGTTCGGGCCCTTCTTGGCCTTGACCGCGGACACTGCCTCTTGCTCCAGGGCGTTCGGCGACGCAAAGCCGCGCAGCGTCACTTTGACGTCGTCCTGTTCCTTGTTGTATTGCTTGGCGAGCTTTTCAAACTCGGCCTTGTTTGCATCTGTCAGCGTGTGCCAGACCTGGATTTCGACGGGCGCGGCGTTTGCCACGCCAGCCATCGCCATCGCGGCGCCAAACACCCATGCACGCCGGCTGGCGAACATCGCGCGGGCAACGCCCGCCAATTGCAGTTTCTTCATAGGTTCACAGACCAAGAAAAGGGAATTCCGGTTCTGGCCGCCGTCCACTGAGCAGATCGGCCAATGCCCGGCCCGAGCCAACACCCATCGTCCAGCCAAGCGTACCGTGTCCAGTATTGATATACAAATTCGGGATACGGCTGCGGCCGATGATGGGCACGTTCGAGGGAGTGGACGGACGCAAGCCCGACCAATAGCTGACGCGCTCGAAATCGAGCGCGTCGGGAAAAAGTTCTTTGGCGAGGCGGGTCAAGGCCTCGCAACGGCCGGTATTCAGGCTGCGCGAGTAGCCGGAAAGTTCCGCCGTGCCTGCCATGCGCAGCCGGTCGCCCAGACGCGAGAAGACAATCTTGTGGCTGCTGTCGGTAAGGCTGACAGTGGGGGTGGCAGCCGGATCAAGTACCGGGAACGTGGCCGAATAGCCTTTGGCCGGGTACACGTTGCACGGGATGCCCAGCGGGCGCAGCAGCCCCGGACTGAAGCTGCCCATGGCGACGACATAGGCGTCGGCCGACACGCTGGCATAGCGGCCGTCGGGCTCGATGAGTTCGACGCCCGTGACGGTCCCGCCCATGGTCAGCAGCCGGGTCGCGCGCGTGCTGTAGCGGAATTCGACGCCCGCGCGCTCGCAGAGCTGGGCGAGCGCGACGGTAAACAGGTGTACGTCCCCGCTTTCGTCCTCGGGCGTGTAGTCGCCGCCCACGATCGTGGCGCGATGCGGCGCCAGCGCGGGCTCGATGGCGACGACTTCGTCGGCAGACACAACGCGGCGTTCGACGCCGAAGTCGCGCATCAGGCCGGCGGCGCGCTGCGAGTTTTCGAATTCGTGGGGATCGCGGTAGAAATTCAGAATGCCGCGTTCGAGGTGGTCGTACTGGATGCCGAGCTCGGCGCGCATGCCGCGCAGCGTGGCGCGGCTGTATTCGGCCATGCGAACCATGGCCCGGATGTTGGGAGCCAGCCGGCCGGGCAGGCATTCGCGCAGGAATGCCAGACCCCACATCCACTGCCGCCAGTCGAGCTGCGGACGGAACAAGAGCGGCGCGTCGTCCCGGAACATCCACTTGAGCAGCTTCATCGGCGCCTGGGGATTGGCCCAGGGTTCGGCGTAGGAGACGGAAATCTGCGCGCCATTGGCGAGGCTGGTTTCCTGGGCGGGGCCGGTGCAGCGGTCTATGACCACGACGTCATGACCCGCCTGGCTTAGCCACCAGGCGCTGGAGATGCCGATAATGCCGCTACCCAATACCGCTACTTTCATGCCCGCATCGCTCCTTGCATGCCGGTTGCGTACGCGGACCCGATGTCCGCGTGCCCCGGCAGGCCGCTGCCAAAGCAGTTTACCTTGCCGTTTTGCAGCCGCCTAAGTAATAAAAAACATATTACTTAAGACCCGGCCTTCGCCAGATCGGCCTCTGACGTGAAGGCATCCGCGTAGAACTCTTCCGGCGGCAGACCGTTCTGCGCGCTGAACTCGCGGCGAGCCGCGTCGACCATCAGCGGCGTGCCGCAGGCATAGACCTGGTGCCTGGAAAGGTCCGCGATGTCGTGCATCACGGCTTCGTGGACAAAGCCGGTGCGGCCGGTCCAGTTGTCTTCCTGCACCGAGTTGGACACGACCGGCACGTAGCGGAAGTTGGGAAGCTGCGCGGACCACGACTGCGCCAGCGCGTCCATGTAGAGGTCCTGCGGACGGCGGCCGCCCCAGTACAGCACGACGGGCCGGTCGATGTTCTTGTGGATCATGTGTTCGACGATCGCCTTGACCGGCGCGAAGCCCGTGCCGCTGGCCAGCAAAACGATCGGCTTGTCGCTGTCTTCGCGCAGGAAGAACGATCCGAACGGCCCTTCCAGGCGCAGGATCTCGCGTTCCTTCATCTGCGTGTCGCCGGCGCCAAACACGTGATCGGTGAAAAGCCCGCCCGGCATGTGCCGGATGTGCAATTCCAGCGGGCTGCCGGTGTGCGGCGCGCCGGCCATCGAATAGCTGCGGCGGCGGCCGTCCTTCAGGATGATTTCGACGTACTGACCGGCGTAATAGCGGAACTGCTCGGAGGCCGGCAGTTGCAGCTTCAGGACCGTGACGTCGGGCGCCACGCGCTCCATGGTCTGGACACGCGACGGCAGCTTGCGGATCTGGATGTCGCTGGCGAGCCGGACTTCGGTGGACTCGACCACGAGGTCGGACTCGGGACGAGCCTGGCAGAACAGCGTGTAGCCGTCGGCCAGTTCCTCGGGCGACAGGATCTGCGCGGGGTACTGGCCGGCGTCGAACTCCCCGGAAACCACTTTGCCCTTGCAGGTGGAGCACGCGCCGTTGCGACAGCTGTAAGGCAGGACGATGCCTGCCGCCAGCGCGGCGTCGAGCACGGTCTGGCCGGGCTCGACCGGGAATTGATGCTTGCTGGGTTGGATGATGACCTGGAAGCTCATGATGAAACGGTTCAGAGGCGACGAAGCGCTATCCGGCGATGCCAGGATGGCGCTCCGCCCGGCCCGGCGTCATGCCGGGAACTTGCGGATTTCCTTGACGCGGTTGGCGTCGTCCACCAGCACCACCTGGGGCTTGTGCGTGGCCGAATCTTCTTCGGACATCGGACCGTACGTGCAGATGATGAGCAGGTCGCCCACCTGGGCCCGGCGTGCGGCCGCGCCATTCAGCGAGATGGCGCCGCTGCCGCGTGCGGCCTTGATGATGTAGGTGTCGAAGCGTTCACCGTTGGTCACGTTGTAGAGTTCGATGCGTTCGAACTCGCGCATGCCGGCAGCGTCGAGGAGGTCTTCGTCGATGCCGCAAGAGCCTTCGTAGTGAAGGTCGGCTTCGGTGACCGTGACGCGGTGCAGCTTTGCCCGCAGCATGATGCGTTGCATAAAGAATTTCCTGGTTTCGCGGCCCGGACCGCGAAGTGTTGCAAGGTTGATGCCCGGCATCCGGATTTGCCGTCGAAAGCCGGTATTCTATAATTTTTGCCGCAACGGGACGGCCCGTTGCCGCGCACCGTCAAACGGCATGCGCGTTTTCCGGGGACGACCCCATTTATGCCGGCACCCCGCCGGCAATGCAATCTTGGGAGTCGTGAATGACCTGGATCATCCTGGTTTTGGCTGGCCTGTTTGAAATCGTCTGGGCCGTCGGCCTGAAATACACCCACGGATTCACCCGGCTGTGGCCGTCCGTGGGCACCGTGGCCGGCATGCTGGTCAGCTTCTGGCTGCTGGCGCTGGCCATGAAAACCCTGCCGCTGGGCACCGCCTACGCCGTATGGGTGGGCATCGGCACGATCGGCGCCTTCGTGGCCGGCATCGTGCTGTTCGGGGAGTCGGCGAGCTGGCTGCGCATCGCCAGCGTCGCGCTCATCGTGTTGGGCCTGGTTGGCTTGAAGCTGTCCTCGCCCTAAGGCCTAGGCCCAGGACCCGCCCCCGAAGGGCGGCGCGTCAGAAATCCAGTTCGATCTCGACCGCGTCGCCCACCTTGAGCCGCGTCCCCGCCGGCGCATCCAGAATGGCGTTCTGGCCGAACACCACGCCGATGTCCAGATTGCGGTAACTCGCCAGCGTGCGGCCCGGTTCCTCGTACTGTTTGGCCGTGCGCTGGTCGATGTCGGGAATCGAGCAACGCGTGCACGGCTTGACGAACGCCATCCGCACTCCGGCCACAGTGATCATGGCGGTGTGGTCTTCTTCGAAGGCTTCCCATTCGCCTTCGACCACGATGTTGGGACGAAAGCGGTCCATGGGCACAGGGTCAGCGCCCTTGGCCTGCAGGCGGGCATTCAGGTCGTCCAGCGACGCCTGGTTGGCGATCAGTAGCGGGAACCCATCGGCAAAGCCAAAGCAGTGCTCGCCCACGAAGGCCTCGGCCAGGTCGGGGTGCGCATCAACCCAGCGGGACACCCAATCCGGCTTGGCATCGCGGCGCGCCGCGGCGTCCACCTTGAGCAGGCCGCAAGGCGTTTGCAGGAACTGGGTCAGCCACTGTGCGGCGGCGTCGCCTTCGCGCCGGGCCGTGGTGGTGTCGCTCCAGACGCCTACCGTGAGGGCATCCCCTTGCAGACCCGAGCCGTCCAGAGCGACGTCCAGGTCCGCCATGCCGGGCGCCGACAGCCGCAGCGCGTCCGCGGTGAGCGCGGTGCGGATGAGCGCCATGGCCGGCCATTGCCGCTGCGTCATGAACTGGCCCGCGGCGTCCACCACCATCCAGCGCCGGTCATGGGCCAGGCCCGCGCGGTCGATCGGCGATTCGTTCAGGTCGATGCCCGCACAGGATTTGACGGGGTAGATATGCAGGCTGAGGATGCGGGCGGACATGGCGGCGGTGGCTCAACGAGTGGCGAATGCCGCAGAGAATACAAGAAATGCGGCGCGCCGGACCGCCCGAAAGAGACAAAAAAAGCCCGGGACAAGCCCGGGCCAGATAAGGTGGCGGTTGCTCAGCCGCCGACCAGCTTCAAGGTGTCCAGCGGCGTGACCGCCTTGAATCCCTTGCGCGTCGCGATGTGCTCGGGACGCGGGGTCAGCCCATACTTGGGCGGGTTCAGGGTGTTCTCCATGCTGTTGTAGACCATGAAGACGTTGGCGCGGGGCCACGGCGAAATGTTGCTGTTCGAGCCGTGCATCGTGTTGCAGTCGAAGAACACCACGGAGCCGGCCTTGGCCGTCATCGTGCTGATGCCGCCCTGCTCCACCAGCAACTGCAGGCTGACCGGATCCGGCACGCCGTATTCCTGCTTCTTCAGCGACTGCTTATAGTGCTCGTTCGGCGTCTCGCCGACGCACGAAATGAACTGCCGATGCGATCCGGGCACCAGCATCAGCGGGCCGTTGCACTCGTTGTTGTCGGTCAGCAGCACCGAGCAACTGAGCGCGCGCATCGACGGCATGCCGTCTTCAACGTGCCAGGTTTCAAAGTCGGAGTGCCAGTAGAACTCCTTGCCCTTGAAGCCCGGCTTCATGTTGGCGCGCGACTGGTGGATGTAGACCTCGGAGCCGAGAATCTGGCGCGCCACGTTGACCAGGCGCGGATCTCGCACCAGGCGGGCCAGCATGGGATTGAGCACGTGCACCAGAAAGATGGAACGCACGGCATTGCTGCCCGGCTCGGTGATGGCCTCTTCGCGGCGGACGATGGAAGGGTCGCGCGTCATGCGCTCGACCTCGGCCGACAGCGCACGCACCTCGGCCTCCGTGAACAGGTTTTCCAAGAGCAGGAAGCCGTCGCGGTCGTACTGGCCGACCTGCTCGCTGGTCAGGGCGTTGGCATACTTGCCGTCTTCATAGACGACGGGGTCCTGGCGGGAAATGATGGCGGAACTGCGATCCGTACGGGAGGCGTACGGATCCTGCGCGGGTGAGATCATGCGAACCTCCTTTTATCAGGCCGCGACCGCATCGGGCAGCGCGTAGACACCTTCCTTGTCGTGCACTTCCTGGCCGGTCAGCGGCGGATTGAAGACGCAGATGACGCGCAGCGGCTCCTTGCCGCCGCACAGCCAGTGCTCGTCGTTTTCGTTCAGCGCGTAGACCACGCCGGGGCCGAGGTCATATTTCTTGCCGTCGGCGATGGTCTCGATCGAACCGTCGCCCTCGATGCACCACACCGCCTCAAGATGGTTCTTGTAGTGGATGTGCGTGCGGCCGCCCGGGAAGATGGTGGTCTCGTGGAATGAAAAGCCCATACCGTCCTTCTTGAGCAGCACACGGCGGCTGACCCAGGTGTCGGTGCGGACTTCGTCGGCAGTGCCGATCACATCTTTGACATTACGTACGATCATTGACGCTTTCCTCCAAATTTCAGGATGCGGGCGGACTGCCCCTCATCGGCCAGCGCTTCGGCCACGCTGGCCTCGATCAGATCCAGGCCCTTGGCGAGCAGATCTTCCTCGATCGTCAGCGCGGGCAGCAGCTTCAGCACTTCATCGTGCGCGCCCGACGTTTCGATCACGACGCCCTTCTTGAAGGCGCATTGCGCGATGCGGTTGGACAGCGCGGGATTGCTGTTGGACACCAGGCCCTGGATCAGGCCGCGGCCACGCGCCGACAGGCCGGCGTTGGGATAGCTGTGCACCAGGTTTTCGAGCCAGTCGCCGACCAGGCGCTCCTTGCGCTGGACGTCGGCGGTGAATGCGGCGTTGGTCCAGTACGTTTCCAGCGCCTGCGTGGCGGTGACGAAGGCGAGGTTGTTGCCGCGGAAGGTGCCGCTGTGAGCGCCGGGCTTCCAGATGTCCAGCTCGGGCTTCATCAGCACCAGCGACATCGGCAGACCAAAGCCCGACAGCGACTTGGACAGCGTGATGATGTCGGGGCGGATGCCAGCGGTCTCGAAGCTGAAGAAGGTGCCGGTGCGGCCGCACCCGACCTGGATGTCGTCCACGATCAGCAGCATGTCGTGGCGCTTGCACAGTTTTTCCAGCTCTTTGAGCCAGCGCAGCGTGGCCACGTTGACGCCGCCTTCGCCCTGCACCGTTTCCACGATGACGGCGGCCGGCTTGTCCATGCCGCTGCTCGGGTCTTCCAGCATGCGTTCCATGTACGACATGGTGTCCACGTCCGGACCAAAGTACCCGTCATAGGGCATGAACGTCGTGTTGCCCAGCGCGTAGCCGGCGGCCTCACGGAACTTCATGTTGGCCGTCGCGGCGAGCGAGCCGCCGCTGACGCCATGAAAGCCGTGCGTAAACGAGATCACGTTGGGGCGGCCCTTGACCTGGCGCGCGATCTTCAGCGCGGCTTCGACGGCATTGGTGCCGGTCGGGCCGGTGAATTGCAGGGTGTACTGCCAGTTGCGCGGCTTGAGCAGCACGCGATCCACCGTCTCCAGGAAACGCTTCTTCGCGCTGGTGGCCATGTCCAGGCCGTGGACGACGCCGTCCGCCTGCACATACTCCAGCAGCTTTTCCTTGAGAACAGGATTGTTGTGGCCGTAGTTCAGCGTGCCTGCGCCGCTGAAGAAGTCGATGTATTCGGTGCCATCTTCATCGATGAGCGTCGAGCCACGGGCCTGATTGAATATCACGGGAAACGACCTGATGTAGCCCCGCACTTCAGACTCCATGCGGTCAAAGATCTTCAAGTCCATGATTAATCCTCCCTTTTCAACTCATTAATTGACGGACGGCCTGATCCCGCCAAGTGCGGCAAGCGCACCTGGATAGTTCGAACCATCCCGGTAAATCGATAAGACCGTCAGGCCTGTGGCGCCCCTAAGGGGACGGCAAGGCGAACGGACCTATCCTTAACAGCATCTCGTCGTCATGGTCCGCGCCGCCGAAGAGTTGCCGGTCGAAGAACGGCTGTTCGGAAACGTGGGCGCCTACTTCGGCGGCCAGGCCGGCGAAGGTGCGGCGCGAAGCCTGGTTGTCAGGCCCCACCGTGGTTTCAAGATAGCGGACATGCGCCAGGCCCTTGCGCTGCAAGAGTTCCCGGAGCATGGCGCGGCCAAGGCGTTGGCCGCGAGCGCGGGCGTGCACCGCAACCTGCCAGACGAACAGGACGTCAGGGCGGGACGGGTCCACATAAGCGGAGATGAAACCATTGATGCGTCCCCCGGCGCTTTCAGCCAGGACGCAGGTGTCGCGAAAGTGCTCGCACAGGAGCAGGTACGCGTAGAGGGAATTCAGGTCGAGCGGCGGGCACTCGGAAATGAGGCGGTGGATCGCGGCGCCGTCTTTGCGGTCGGGCAGACGCATGGTATGGGTCTGCGCGCTGACCGCCGGCGCCACGGCACTTGAGAGTGTGGGGGTATCCAGTTCGTTTTTCTTCATGCAACGATTCCCGATTCTGGGGGTGCCCCGCCCGTGGGCACTTCAAGGATGGGCGACGACACGTCTCCATGCGTGTCGACTGCGGCCTGACCGTCCTGTTCCATGAGCGTCACGATGCGCTCCAAGGACAGGGTGATGGTGGCCTGTTCCAATTCCGGCAAGGCATTGAGCGCGTCAGCCAGATGCTTTTGCAGCGGCGACGGCGCGCCTTGCGCCAATTCATGTCCCGCCTCGGTGGCGGTGACGAACACGATGCGGCGGTCTTCACGGCCCCGCTCGCGGCGGATCAGCGCCTTGTCTTCCAGGCGATCCAGGATGCCGACCACCGTGCTGGGGCTGACGTGCATCTCGCGGCTGATCGCCGTAGCGGTCATGGGACCGTTGGCGATCACAGTGCGCAGGCACATCAATTGCGGTGCAGTGATGTGGCTGACCGCGGACAACTGTCGCGAATGCAGCGCGATCGAACGCGTGATGCGGCGCAGGGCTCGCAAAATGCGCAGGTCGTACTGCTGAGTGGTTTCTGTTTTCGCGGCGTCAGTCATGGATACGGAAGGTTCGGGCAAAATCATTTCTACACGAATCATATGCGCCCGATTTATTCGAGTCAAACAAAAACCCGGGCACGATGTAAATAAATGAACGTGGATTTGGCGAGGATGACTGCAGTATGAATGGACTTGTCAGCACGCCGATTCCGCTGTGCCGGGGGCCAGCGAGGCCCATCCACCTGCGGGCAAGCCCCACTAAAAAACATATGTTTTGTTCATGATGTTTTATTTATCATATGTTTTTTACGGTTTTATCCGGCCCTGTCTACATGTCCCTGCCGTCCTCCCTGCTCGCCACCCTCCAGGAAAAGCTGGAGCAACTGCCACCCGAATTGCAGCGGGCGGCGCGCTGGGTGGTGGCCAATCCCGCGCTGGTGGGACTGTGGTCGATGCGCCGGCAGGCACAGACGCTGGGGGTGGCGCCGGCCACGATGTTGCGGCTGGCCCGCGCGGTGGGCTATGGCAGCTACGAAGATTTCCGCGAGCCGTTCCAGCAGGCGCTGGCCGCACAGAGCGAGCCGGGCCTGCGCGACCGTGCCGCGGCCCTGCAGGCCGCTGCGAGCGCGTCCACGGAACCCGGCCACGATGCGTTGACCGGGTATCAGGTCCAGGCCATGTCCTCGGTCTGCGCGCTGAACCCGCCCGCGGCGTTCGACGCCGCGGTGCAAACCCTTTTGAACGCGCATCAAGTCGGTTTCCTGGGCACGCGCTCGGCCTTCGGCATCGCGTTCCAGATGCGGTATGCCTATCAACTCGTGCGGCGCAACAGTGTCCTGATCGACGGGCTGGGCGGCGCGCCGGCCGAACAGATCGACAACATGGGCGCGGGCGACGCGCTGATCGTCATCTCGCAGGCGCCCTACCCTGTCGCCACCGTCGAGCTCGCACGCCAGGCCGCGCAACGCGGCGTGGCCGTGGTGGCGCTGACCGACGACCCGCTGTCCCCACTTGCCGTGGACGCCCGCCATACCCTCCGCTTTTTCCCGTCCGACCGCGATGGCGTGCAGGCAAGGCCCGCGCACCAGGGACCGGGCTCGTTCTTCCACACGACCGCCGGACTGCTTGGGCTGGCCGAACACCTGATAGCCAGGCTGACGGCCCGCGGCGGCGAAGCGGTGCTGGACCGGCTGACCGAAGTGGAGCAGCGTCTGCGTGCCAGCAACGTCTACTGGACCGGCGCCCCCGCACGTCGCCAAGGCTGAGGCCTGCAAGCCGAAGCCCCCCTTCAACCTGACCCAGGAACCCGCAGCATGAGCCAAACCCACATCCTGCATCGCTCCCTTCGCCATACGCCCCCCATCGCCTTGCGCGGCCAGGGCGCCTGGATCCATGACAGCGCGGGCCGCGCGTATCTGGACGGCTCAGGCGGCGCGGCGGTGTCCTGCCTGGGTCACAACCACCCGGACGTCCAGGCGGCCCTGCACGCGCAGATCGACGCGCTGGCCTACGCCCACACCAGCTTTTTCACTACGGAGGTCGCTGAAAAGCTGGCGGCCCGCCTGGTCGCGGACGCCCCCGCCGGCACCTCGCATGCTTACTTCGTATCGGGCGGCTCGGAAGCGGTCGAAGCGGCGCTGAAGATGGCGCGCCAATACTTCGTCGAAATCGGCCAGCCGCAACGCCGCCACATCATCGCGCGGCGGCAGAGCTATCACGGCAACACGCTGGGCGCGCTGGCGGTTGGCGGCAACGCCTGGCGGCGCGCGCAGTTCGCGCCTTTGCTGATCGAGGTCGAGCATGTCTCGCCCTGCTATGCCTACCGCGACCAACGCGTCGGCGAAACCGCAGAACAATACGGCGAGCGGCTTGCGCAGGAGCTGGACGCGGCCATCCAACGTCTCGGCCCGGACTCCGTGATGGCATTCGTGGCCGAGCCAGTGGTGGGCGCGACATCCGGCGCGGTGACGGCCGTGCCCGGCTACTTCCGCCGCATCCGAGAGGTCTGCGACCGCCACGGCGTGCTGTTCATCGCTGACGAAGTCATGTGCGGCATGGGCCGGACCGGCTCGCTGTACGCCGTCGAACAGGAAGGCGTGACGCCGGATCTCATCACCATCGCCAAGGGCCTGGGCGGCGGCTATCAGCCCATCGGCGCAGTCATGGCGCAGCAGCATATCGTGCAGGCCATGCAGCAGGGCAGCGGCTTTTTCCAGCACGGCCACACGTATCTTGGCCACGCGCTGGCGTGCGCGGCCTCGCTGGCAGTGCAGGACGTGATCCGGCGCGACGGGCTGCTGGAGCGCGTGCGAGTCCAGGGCGCGGGCCTGACGCAGCGGCTGCATGCGGCGCTGGGCGAACACCCGCACGTGGGCGACATCCGCGGCCGGGGCCTGTTCATGGGCGTGGAGCTGGTTCAGGACCGCGCCACCAAGCAGCCCTTCGATCCCGAGCTGACGCTGCATGCGCGGATCAAGCGGGAGGCGATGGCGCGGGGCTTGATGGTCTATCCGATGGGCGGCACCCTCGATGGACGACAGGGTGATCACGTGCTGCTCGCGCCGCCCTTCATCATCTCCGACGACGAACTGGACCAACTGACCGAACGACTCGCCGGCGCCATCGACGCCGCGATATCGCAGACGCGGGGTTAGGCGTCCACCGCAACGGCGGCCGGGCGAGGATCCGCCCGCGCCACCTGATCAGCCTGCGCCTGCCCGCAGCCAGGGCGGCCGTGCGCCAATGGTGAGCGCGCGCAGGAACCATTCCACAGGGCCGTAGGCATGATGCCGCAGCCACCAGGCAGACAACGGCAACTGGGCGGCAAAGATAGCCACCGCAATCAGAAACGCGGCCAGGGGCGGCACGGCGGCGTACAGGCGCAAGCCCCACGCCGTGAAGAGAAATGCGCAGACCACCGACTGCATCAGGTAATTGCTCAGCGCCATCCGCCCGGCGGGCGCCAGCCAGGCCCCAAGGCGCTCGCCAGGCCCCGTGCGCAGCGCCAGCAGGAACGCCGCACCGTATGACAGGCTTAAAAGCGGCGCGGTGAAAAGGCCCACGGCCAGTCCCGGCAATTCCCACACCACGCGCGCCTGCGGCAAGGCGCTGGTCGCATACGCCGCGGCGCCGGCCAGCCCGGGCAGGACGCATAGCGCGCACAGCAGTCCGAGCGCGCGGCGCGAGCGCCAGGGGTCGGCCAGCGCATTGCGCCGGCCCAACGCGTATCCCGCCAGGAACATGGCAAAAACGAATGGCCCCTGCACCAACAGCACAGTGAACCAGATGGCCTCGGTGAGTTCCTTGATGTGCTGCGCGATCGTGGTGCCGACGGTGCCGCGGTACGCCTCGATGGAGGCCAGCGCCTCGGCTTTGTATTGCAGCCCGTAGCCGGCCCGCACGGGGTCCAGGAAACTTAACGCGCCCAGAATCGCCCACACCGCCGATGCCAGTGCGATCAGCCACAGCGCAACGCGCAGCGCCCGGCCCGGGTCCATGCGCCGGCATAGCAGCAGCGCGAGGCCCAGCAACGCGTACGTCACCAGAATGTCGCCCTGGTAGAACAGGATGGCGTGCGCCATACCCAGGGCCGCCAGCCCCGCCTGCCGGCGCAAAAAACGCGGCACGAAGGCCGCGTCGGCGCGTTCGGCCGCCGTCATCTGCAGCGTGAAGCTGTAGCCGAACAGGAAGGAAAACAGCAGGTAGAACTTGGTTTCGAACAACCAGGCGACCAGCCAGCGGACCGTCACATCCAAGGGGCTGGAATAGACCGGATCCGGCACGCCCCCGCCGTAGAACGGAAAGGCGAACACGTTGATGTTGACGACCAGGATGCCGAAGAGCGCAAAGCCCCGCAGGGCATCGACGTGCGCGAGGCGCGGCCGGGCGGCGAGGTCGATGCTCATGCGGGTCTCTGGATGGCAGCTGGGCGGCGCAAGGGGCGCGCGCCGCCGGGCGTCTGCGGCGTCAGGCGGCGCGCAGGCGTCAAACCAGCACCGGAGACAGCAGCGGCTGCTTGGGCCGCACATCCAGCGCGCGGCCCTTGCGGGCCCGCTTGCCGACATAGACCGCCAGATCCGCACCCGCCAGGATGTCTTCGGTCATCTTGTTGCGGTAGATGCCCGTGGCGCGCAGCCCGCGGGGGCCGATCGGCACGGTCTGGTCGAGCTTGTCCGCGCCGTCCAGTCCCATCAGGATGGTGCCGCGTCCGCCGCCGGACAGCGACTTGACCTCGTCCAGGCCAAAGACCAGGAACTTGCCCTTTTGCGACAGCAGCGCCAGTTGCTGGGCGCCTGCAAACAGCGGCACCGGGCGCAGCAGTTCGTCGCCCGTTTCAAGCGTGATGAATTGCTTGCCCGCGCGCTGGCGGCTGACCATGTCGGACAGCTTGGCAGCAAACCCATAGCCCCCGCGCGTTGCCAGCAGCCAGCGGCTGTCGGTAGACGCGGCGATCGTATGGACGATGCGCGTGCCGGACTCCAGGTCGATCATCGTGGTGACCGGTTGGCCGTCACCGCGAGCCGACGGCAAGCCGGACACCGGCACCGAGTAGACCCGGCCGTTGTCGCCGACCGCGATCAGCGTATCGGTGGTGCGGCACTCGAAGGCGCCGTACATGTCGTCGCCCTGCTTGAAGCCGAATTGCGAGGCGTCATGGCCGTGGCCCTGGCGGGCGCGCAGCCAGCCCTTCTGCGAGACGACCACGGTGACCGGTTCGTCCAGCACCTTGGTTTCGAGGACTGCGCGCTCGGCCGTCTCGATCAGGGTGCGCCGCTCGTCGCCGAATTGCTTGGCGTCGGCTTCGATTTCCTTGATCAGCAGGCGCTTGAGCGTCGTGGGATTGTCCAGCAGCTCCTGCAGCGAGACCTGATCCTTGCGCTTGTCGGCCAGTTCCTGTTCGATCTTGAAGCCTTCCAGGCGCGCCAGCTGACGCAGGCGCATTTCGAGGATGTCCTCGGCCTGGCGCTCGGACAGCTTGAAGCGTTCCATCAGCGCGGCGCGGGGCTCGTCGGATTCGCGGATCGTTTGGATGACCTCGTCCACGTTCAGGTAGACGACCATGCGGCCTTCCAGCACATGGATGCGGTCGATGACCTTGTCCAGGCGGAAGCGCGTGCGGCGCACCACGGTGTTCGTGCGGAACGCCAGCCATTCGACCAGCACGTCGCGCAGGCCCTTCTGACGCGGACGGCCGTCGGTGCCGATGCACACCAGGTTGACGCTGGAGCTGCCTTCCATGCTGGTCTGCGCCAGCAGCGTGTTGACGAACTCGTCGCGGTCCACCCGCGAGGTCTTGGGTTCGAAGACCAGGCGCACCGCGGCGTCCTTGCCGGATTCGTCGCGCACGGCGTCCAGCAAGTTCAGCATCACGGCCTTGGCCTGCGTCTGCTCCGGCGTCAGGCTCTTCTTGCCCGTCTTGACCTTGGGATTGGTGATTTCCTCGATCTCTTCGAGCACCTTCTGGCCGGACGTGCCGGGGGGCAGCTCGTTGACGACCAGTTGCCACTGGCCACGCGCCAGTTCTTCAAACTGCCAGCGCGCGCGCACCTTGAGCGAACCGCGGCCCACGCCGTAGATCTGCGCGATATCAGCCGCCGGGGTGATGATCTGGCCGCCGCCCGCGAAGTCCGGGCCGGGGATCATTGCGTACAGTTCCTCGTCCGGCAACTGCGGCTGCTTGATGAGCGCCACGCAAGCCTGAGCGACTTCACGCAAGTTGTGCGGCGGGATCTCGGTGGCCATGCCGACGGCAATGCCCGAGGCGCCGTTCAGCAGCATCACGGGCAGCCGCGCCGGCAGCATCTGCGGCTCTTGCTGGCTGCCGTCGTAGTTGGGCACGAAATCGACAGTGCCCTCGTCCAGCTCGTCGAGCAGCAGCTTGGCGATGGGCGTGAGCCGCGCTTCCGTGTAACGCATGGCGGCGGCGTTGTCGCCGTCGCGCGAACCGAAGTTGCCCTGGCCGTCGATCAGGGGATAGCGCAGCGAGAAATTCTGCGCCATGCGCACCATGGCGTCGTATGCTGCCTGGTCGCCGTGCGGATGGTATTTACCGAGCACGTCGCCGACGACGCGCGCGGATTTGACGGGCTTGGCGCCGGAGCCCAGCCCCATCGCCTGCATGGCAAAAAGGATGCGGCGCTGCACCGGCTTCTGGCCGTCGCCCACGTCGGGCAATGCGCGGCCGCGCACCACGGAAACCGCATAGTCCAGATAGGCCTGCTCCGCGTAGCGCGCCAGCGTGATGGCGGCGTTGCCGTCACCGTCGCCGTCGCCGCCTGGCGGGTTGGAGTCAAACAGGCCGGGTTGATTGCTGTCGGTCATGATGGTTTCAGGTAGACAAATTCATCGAAACGGCGTCAATGCGCCTCAGGCGGACGGGGCCAGGAGCTGCGTGTCGGCGACATGCGCGCGCATCTGGGCGCGCACGGCCTGCAACGTGGCGGCGTCCTGCCCGCGCTTGGGGATGATCACGCCCTGCAGGGTGCCGAGGATGACGTAGAGATGTTCGGGGGTTTCCTCGACCCGCCGCACGTCCGTCCACGCCATGTGCCCGGAGGCGGAGGCGGTGCTGTCGGTAACGCCGTCGGGCCCGAAGTCCAGTTCGTGCCGCCCCAGGTACAGGGTGTCGGGCTGCTTGGCCAGCATGCGGCGCGTGTTCATCCGCACGAGTCCGGGCAGCACGTATTCGTAGGCCAGGGCCAGCAGCGCCAGGATGCCCAAACCCACCGCCAGCCCCTGGAAATACACCGGCAGGATCGCGCCCCAATTGGGGCCCTTGCCGTCCCAGGTCTGCCAGATCAGGTACGCAAGCAGCGCCACGATCATCAGGACGCCGAAGCGCAAATGAGACCGGTAACGTCGGCGGCGCAGCTCCGGCCGTTTGTACACATAGGCGGCAAAATCCGCGTAGTCGTCGGCGGTCAGGTCGACGACCATGCGGGCTTGCCCGGGCGCGGACGGCGTCATCAGATGTCGAGCTCCGCCAGATTGCCCTTTTCCTCGATCCACGCGCGGCGTTGCGAGGACTCGCCCTTGCCCATCAGCATGTCGAACATGCGGGTGGTGTCGTCGGGGGTCTGGTCGCCGTACCCCACGGGCAGCAGGCGGCGCGTGTCCGGATTCATGGTGGTTTCCCACAGTTGCTCGGGGTTCATTTCGCCCAGGCCCTTGAACCGGCTGACGGCCCACGCACCTTCGCGCACGCCTTCCTTGCGCAGCTTGTCCTGCGCGGCTTCGAGCTCGCCATCGTCAAGACAATAGATCTTGCGGGCGGGACGCTTGCCCTGGGCGGGCACGTCCAGGCGGAACAGCGGCGGCTTGGCGACGTAGACGTTGCCGGCCTCGACGAGCTTGGGAAAGTGCCGGTAGAACAGCGTCAGCAACAGCACCTGAATGTGCGAGCCGTCGACGTCCGCGTCCGACAGGATGCAGATGCGGCCGTAGCGCAGGCCGGACAGGTCGGGCGAGTCGTTGGGGCCGTGGGGGTCGACGCCGATGGCCACGGAAATGTCGTGGATTTCGTTGTTGGCAAAGAGCCGGTCGCGGTCGACTTCCCAGGAATTGAGCACCTTGCCGCGCAGCGGCAGGATGGCCTGAAATTCCTTGTCGCGGCCCATCTTGGCCGAGCCGCCGGCCGAGTCGCCCTCGACCAGAAACACTTCGGTGCGCGTGGCGTCGCTGGACTCGCAGTCGGTCAGCTTGCCGGGCAGCACCGCCACGCCGGAGCTCTTGCGCTTTTCAACCTTCTGGGCCGAACGCTGGCGCGCCTGCGCCTGCCGGATGGCCAGTTCCGCGAGCTTCTTGCCGTATTCGACGTTGCTGTGCAGCCAGAGGTCGAGCGCGCTCTTGGAGAATCCGCCGACCAGCCGCACGGCGTCGCGGCTGTTCAGGCGTTCCTTGATCTGACCCTGGAATTGCGGATCGAGCACCTTGGCCGACAGCACGAAGCTGGCGCGGGCGAACACGTCTTCGGGCAAGAGCTTCACGCCCTTGGGCAGCAGGCTGTGAAGCTCGGCAAAGCCCTTGACCGCGCCAAACAGGCCTTCGCGCAGGCCGGATTCATGCGTGCCGCCGGCCGGCGTGGGAATGAGGTTGACGTAGGACTCGCGCACCGCGTTGCCGTCGTCGGTCCAGGCCACCACCCATTGGGCGCCCTCGCCTTCGGCGAAATTTTCGTGGTCGGCGCCGGCGTACTGTTCGGCTTCGAAGAACGGCACCATCAGTTCGGCGCCTACCAGGGCTTCGGCCAGGTAGCCGCGCAGGCCGTCCTGATACTGCCAGGTCTTGGTGTCGCCGGTTTTCTCGTTGACGAGCGTGACCTTCACGCCCGGCAGCAGCACGGCCTTGCTGCGCAGCAGATGCGTCAGCTCGCCCAGCGGGATATTGGGGCTGTCGAAGTATTTGGCATCGGGCCAGACGCGCACGCGGGTGCCGGACTTCTTGCGGCCGCCTTGGTCGTAAGGCGCCAGGGGCTCGTCGACGTCGCCGCCCTTGAACACCAGCCGGCTGACGGCGTTGTCGCGCCAGACGATGACTTCCAGGCGGGTGGCGAGCGCATTGGTGACGGACACACCGACGCCGTGCAGGCCGCCCGAGAAGGCGTAAGCGCCGCCGCCCGCCTTGTCGAACTTGCCGCCCGCATGCAGGCGCGTGAACACGAGTTCGACGACGGGCGCGTTTTCTTCGGGGTGCAGGCCGACGGGAATGCCGCGGCCGTCGTCCTCGACGGAGACGCTGCCATCGGCATGCAGCGTGACCTGGATCTGTTTGCCGTGACCGGCGAGGGCCTCGTCCGCGGCGTTGTCTATGACCTCCTGCACGACGTGCAGGGGGTTTTCGGTGCGGGTGTACATGCCCGGGCGCTGCCGCACGGGTTCCAGCCCCTTCAGGACGCGGATGGACGCCTCGTTGTAACGTGGAGTGGCCAAGTTATCCCCAACATCTGTGGAAAAAAACCGACATTTTACGGTTAAGCCTAGATTCTGCGCGGCTCCGGGTGGGATGCGCACGACCTGACCAGGTCCGAATTCGGTAGGATGATGAACAGTCACAACCGCCGTCCCGGGCGTTGACCTCCCGGATCGCGACAGCTGAGCCGCAACATCCTACACAAAATCCTGCAAACCCTGTTGTTATTAACAGTGGTATGCCTGTTGTTATTGACAGTGGTATGCTTGAGTCCATTCCACAAACAAGAACAACGGCAAGGCGCGTTTTAACGCGCCTTTTGCTGCCGAACCGAGAATCACCATCATGAGCGACCAAATCAAGAACGTCAGTGACGCCAGCTTCGATGCCGATGTGTTGAAATCCGGCCAGCCGGTGCTGGTGGACTACTGGGCTGCCTGGTGTGGCCCCTGCAAGATGATCGCCCCCATTTTGGAAGAAGTCGCCGCCGAATACGCTGGCCGCTTGACGATCGCCAAGCTGAACGTGGACGAAAATCAGGGCACCGCCACCAAGTACGGCATCCGCGGCATTCCGACCCTTATGCTCTTTAAAGACGGCCAAGCTGCAGCCACCAAAGTTGGCGCGCTGTCGAAGTCGCAACTCACCGCATTCCTGGACGGCGCGTTGTAAATCGCGTGCTGTAAACGAAGGCGCCGCCGCATAGGCGGCGCTCATTCAGTACCGCGCGAGCCCGTCCGTGGCGCGCCGCCAGAGCCCTCCTTTACTTTTCCCCCAACACTCACCGCGATGCACCTCAACGAACTGAAGGCGCTGCACGTCTCGCAGCTGCTCGAAATGGCCGCTGGCCTGGAAATCGAGAACGCCAACCGCCTGCGCAAGCAGGAACTGATGTTCGCCATCATGAAGCGGCGCGCCAAGCAGGGCGAGCAGATCTTCGGCGACGGCGTTCTTGAAGTCCTGCCCGACGGTTTTGGTTTCCTGCGCTCGCCGGAAACCTCGTATCTGGCCAGCACCGACGACATCTACATTTCCCCGTCGCAGATCCGCCGTTTCAATCTGCACACCGGCGACTCCATCGAAGGCGAAGTGCGCACCCCCAAGGATGGCGAGCGCTATTTCGCCCTGGTGAAGGTGGACAAGGTCAACGGCGTGGCGCCCGAGGCGATCAAGCATCGCATCATGTTCGAGAACCTGACGCCGCTGCACCCGAACCGCGTCATCCGCCTGGAACGCGACATCAAGAGCGAGGAAAACCTCACCGGCCGGATCCTCGACGTCTTCGCCCCCATCGGCATGGGCCAGCGCGGCCTGATCGTCGCCAGCCCCAAGTCCGGCAAGACCGTGATGATGCAGCACATTGCGCACGCCATCACCACCAACTACCCCGACGCGGTCATGATCGTCCTGCTGGTCGATGAACGCCCCGAGGAAGTGACCGAAATGCAGCGCACCGTGCGCGGTGAAGTGGTTGCGTCGACCTTCGACGAACCCGCCACGCGTCACGTGCAAGTGGCCGAAATGGTCATCGAAAAGGCCAAGCGCCTGGTCGAAATGAAGAAGGACGTCGTGATCCTGCTGGACTCGATCACCCGTCTGGCCCGCGCCTACAACACCGTCGTGCCGGCTTCCGGCAAGGTGCTGACCGGCGGCGTGGACGCCAACGCCCTGCAGCGTCCCAAGCGCTTCTTCGGCGCGGCGCGCAACCTGGAAGAAGGCGGCTCGCTGACCATCCTGGGCACCGCGCTGATCGAAACCGGCAGCCGCATGGATGAAGTCATCTATGAAGAATTCAAGGGCACCGGCAACTCCGAAGTCCACCTCGAGCGCCGCCTGGCTGAAAAGCGCGTCTACCCGTCCATCAACCTGAACAAGTCGGGCACTCGCCGCGAAGAGCTGCTGATCGCGCCCGACCTGCTGCAGAAGGTGTGGGTGCTGCGCAAGTTCATCCACGACATGGACGAAGTCCAATCCATGGAATTCATCCTGGACAAGATGCGCGCCACCAAGACCAACGCCGAATTCTTCGACATGATGAAGAAGAAGTAAGCGCATCGTCCGCGCCAAAAGAAGCCGCCTTTGCAAGGGCGGCTTTTTTTATGGGTGATTTCTTGCTTGGGACGGTGTCTGACACCCGGCGTATATCGTCGTCAGCTTCCCGCGGCGGCTCAGTGTTCGATGAATTCCGGCATCCGGCGCGGCGTGGCATTCGCGGGGCGCGGCGTCTGCTTGGCAGGTTCCTTGCCGGCTTCGATCGGCTCGATGCTGGGGTCGTCCCAGCTACCCGTGACGGCGTATTCCATGGTCATCGCGCGGGCGAGCGGCTGCTTGAGCAGCCATTGCGTGACAAAAGCGCCCAGGCCGATCAGCGGATTGACCGCCAGCGCCGTCACCATTGCCGCGCCGCTGGCGTCCAGATTCGGAATCACCACCGCCTTCATGTCCCAGCGCTCCTTGACGAGGTTCACGCCGCCGGCCAGGACGATGGCGGCGACCGGCCCGTTGATCTTGTAGCCTTCGGTGGTCAGCATGCCGTCGGCCACCTTCACGTGGCCCCGGATGGTGTCGAACGGAAAGCCGTCGCGCAGCAAATTGGTAGGGTTCACGTCCAACCTAGCCAGCCGTTGCAGCGACTGCAGCGACAGCAGCTCCAGCAGCCGCGCGGTGCGGGAATTCACGTGCATGAAGCGGCCGTTGTCCAGGCTGACGACCACGTCGCCCACGACGTCGGCAATGTTGTGCGTCCACGGCAGATTGCGCCACGTGGCTTTGCCCTGGATCGTTCCCTTGCCGTTGGACACCACGTTCTCGAAGCCGATCCGGCCCATGAAGTCACCGATGTTTTCCAGCGTCAGCACCGCATCGACGGTCAGACCGCGGTTCGGACCTTCCAGCCCCCAGTTGCCCGTGGCGTTCAGGGCCGCCGAATCGTTGGTGATGGACAGCTTGTCCAGCCGCCACTGCCGTCCGCGTTCCAGATTGGTGCCCGTCACCTGCAGCGTCCCCAGGTTCTTGCCGTACAGCATGAACTGGTTGGCTTGCAGGTCGATGGCGGGGATGTCGGACAGGTCGTTGCCGGACGCCAGCGCCTTGTCGGCCTGGTTGGCATCGCCCTCGCCCGCGATCGACAGGTGTTTCAGGCGAGCGGTGATCTGGCCGGCGATCGCGCCCTGCGCCTCGCGCCATTCCAGCGTGCCCGCCGCCTGCCGCGATTCCAGTTCGACGCGCCAGCGCGCCGGCGCGGGGCGCGTGGCGTACAGCGTCAGGTCATTGAAGGTCAAGCCGCTGGCGTGCATCACACCGGCCGCCAGACTGATGCGCTCGGGCTGCGGCAGGATGGGCTTGGAAGGCGGCCTGCCCTTGACGGGCGGGGCGTCGAATCCATCCGATACCTTTTCCCAGCCGTCCATGTCCAACTCAGGCAGGTTGGCGTTCAGGCTCAGCCCGCGTTCCGGCAGGCTGGCTGGCCGCCCGACGCCCAATGCGCCGCGCGAAAAATAGGAGGCCGAGCCATCGGCAGGGTCCCGCTCGAACAACGCGTTGACGTTGTCGCCCAGGCTGGCCGTGAGCCAGCGCCGGTCGCGCGCGCCCCGGTCCTGCGCGGGCGACCATTGCACCTTCAACAACTGCGCGGACTTGGCGGGCTTGCCGGCCGGCGCGGGCATGTCGATCGCCATGCCGATCAGGTCGGACTCGGCCGAAATGTCGATCGCGCCGCCCTTCAGGTAGATCAGCCGGCCCTTGTAAGCCGCCCGGCCGGTAAAGCGCGACATCGACGGCGCGCGGCTCAACTGCGTCAGTCCGGCTCCCGATAGCGTGCCGTCAAAGCGCAGCGCGTCCGTGCCTTGCGCCAGCGTGCCGTAGATGTTGACGGGCCCGCCCAGGAACTGCGCGCGGATGCCCTTGGTCTGCACGCCCTTTTCCGAAAATTCCAGATCACCGTGGATCTGGCTGAGCACCGGAATCTCGGGCATGAAGCTGAACGAATTGTCCGAGAACCTGATGCGCCCCAGCACCCGCGTGTCGTCGGTGTTGAGCAGCGGCACGGTGAGATCGAGCGGCATCCGCCAGTCGCCGGTGCCGTGCGCCTCGTCCAGGGCCCCGTCCAGCAACTCGCCCAGCGGAGAATTCGCGGCCAGCGCCAGGTACGCCGCCACCGGCCCGGAGGTATCGCCGGTGACCCGAAGCTGCGAGTCGTGTTCCATGTTGGGAATGGCGGCTTTCACCGCGCCCAACTTCACGGTGTGTCCCTGTCCGGTATGCGCCACGGCGCCGCCCGCGCTGTCCAACGCCAGGCTCACCTTGTCGATGCGAAAACTGCCCGACAGGTTTTCCAGCATCGGCCAGCCCTTGTGGTGTTTGCGCGCCGGCGCGTAATCGACCTTGGCGCCGGAATAGTTGCCCGCGATGACGAACTCGCCGGTCGAGCCGGGCGCGCCATACGGAAAGTCGTCCAGATCGCCCTTGAGCGTGATGGCCGCCGAGTGCATCTGCCCGGCGGGCAGGCCGGTCGCCAGCCATTCGCGGGCGTCGGCGTTTACCTCGAGCGGCAGATAACGGTGGATGGCCGGCATCGAGCCGCGCACCATCGTGCCGCGCACGTCGGCCGTGCCCGCGGCGGTCTTACCCTCGGGCCGCCATTGCCCTTGCAGGCGTGCTTCCAGATCTTCATTGGCCAAGCGCAACTGGGCCACGTCGACGAACCAATGCTCCGAATTCGGCCCCTTGACCTGGGCGTCGAGTTCCAGGTCGTCGGCCCGCAGGGTCGGCGTCTCGAAGACGCCCGGCAGCGTCACGCCCAACTGATGCACCTTGCCCCTGACGGCCACGGCAGGCGCGCCCGTGCTGCGACCCAGCGGCACGCCTTCGATCTTCACGTAATCGCCGGGCCACACGGAAAAGCGCAACTGGCCCGACCCGCTCTGGACGGCGGGGCCGTCCGGCGCGGAGGTCCAGGCCACGCCGCGCACGGCGACGTCGCTGGTCAGTTCGGTGAACTTGCCGTGGTCCAGTTGCCACCACGCCCGCGCGGCCAGCCGGCCGGCGACTGCGGGCACGTCGATCCACGGCGCCCAGGCCTGCGGCTCCACGTCATCAACCTGCGCAAAAATCTGTCCGCTCCAGTTGGCGGGTCTCCGAGCGTCGGTGGCGAAGAGGCTACGGTTGAATTCGCCACGCAGCTCCAGCTTGTTCGCCAGCGCGGGGCCCGCGGAGGCCTGCAGCACGAACCGATGCGACAGCGCGCCATTGCGCACCAGGAAGTCGACCCCCTCCAGCGTCAGTTCCGGCGCCTGGCGCAGTTCGTCCTGCCAGCGCAGCGTGGCGTCACTGACCAGCAGTTCGCGCTGCGCCGCCAGCCAGCGCAGGCCCGGATGATTCAGATCGGAGGCGTGGTCGCTTGCGTTCAGGTCGATGTCCTGCCCGGCGACCCACAGATGATTGGACGCGTCCCGCCGCAACGTAAGTTCCGGTTTTTCCAGCCGCAGCCGCACCAGCGTGGGCGACAGCGCCAGCAGGCTGCGCCATGCAACAACCGCGGAAACGGACGGCAGGCTCAATACCGGATCGGCCTCGTCGTCGTAGACCTGGACGGCGGCGAGATCGAGCCTAGGATTGAGCCCTTGCCAGTTTGCCTTGATCGCGCCGATCGTGACGCGGGCGCCCAACGCCTCGCTGGCGTAGGCTTCGATCTGAGGGCGCCACTGATCCACGCGCGGGAGGACCCAGTAGCGCACGCCCAGAAACCCGATGGCGACGACGCCATAGACGGTCAGCGCGGCCCAGAACAGGCTGCGGAGCACTTTTTTTGGAACAGACACGGATCAGTGGGCAGGAGGAGATGTCTTGCAGTATCGTCCCCACTTATACCTGAAACACGTCCATCCGTCTGCCGCCCTTTGCACCATGTCGAAACCATCCTTGCTTGCCCCTGCCCTCGCCTGGTCCGGCCATCTGCGCCGCCGCCTGGACGCCCACCCGGACCTGGCCGCCTGGTTGGACAGGGCCGTGAAACACCCCGTGACACCGGACCTGATGGCGCAATGGCAGAACGAACTGGCCGGCACGGCCTCGGACGCCTCCGCCGCCCTGCCGGTGGACGTCTGCCGCATGGTGCTGCGCAAGCTGCGCGAACGCGTCTTCAGCGTGCTGATCGTGCGCGACCTGACTGGGCAAGCGCCGCTTGAGGAAGTGGTGGGCGCCATGACCGCGCTGGCGGACATGGCGGTGGCCGCCGCCTATCGCAGCGTGGCGGCGGAACTGGTGGCCGTCCACGGCGTTCCGCGTGACCCCGCCACCGGCAAGCCTCAGGAGATGCTGATCGTCGGCATGGGCAAGCTGGGCGGCTGCGAGCTGAACGTCTCGTCCGACATCGACCTCATCATGCTCTACGGCGAGGAAGGCGAAACCGACGGCCCCCGCCGCATCAGCCATCACGAGTTCTATGGTCGATTGACCCGCCGCATGATGCCGGTGCTGTCCGAGGTGGACGCCAACGGCCAGGTGTTCCGCACGGACTTGCGCCTGCGTCCCGACGGCGACTCGGGTCCGTTGGCCTGGAGCCTGGACGCCCTGGAGCATTACCTCATCGGCCAGGGCCGCGAATGGGAGCGCTATGCGTGGCTGAAGGCGCGGCTGATGCCCGCGCAGGCATTTGCAGACAGCGACAGTGCCGCGCAGGCCAGGCAGCTCGAAAGCCTGCGCGTGCCCTTCGTCTACCGCAAGTACTTCGATTTTGACGCGCTGGCCGCGCTGCGCGCGTTGCGCGAGCGCATCCGCCAGGACTGGCAGCGCCGCGCGTCGGCGCGCAACGGCATCGACAGCGCCAACAACATCAAGCTGGGTGACGGCGGCATCCGCGAGATCGAGTTCGTGGTGCAGCTTGCGCAATTGATCCGCGGCGGCCGCATGCCGGCGCTGCAAAAGCGCGGCTTGCTGGAAGCGCTGCACGCCGAATGCGTGGCGGGTCTGGTCCCCGAGGACGACGCCCGCCGGCTCGAAGATGCCTACCGATTCCTGCGGCGCACCGAGCACGCGCTGCAGTACCGCGAAGACGAACAGACCCACCTCTTGCCCGGCGACCCAGACCTGCGCGCCGCCCTGGCCGCGGCGCTCGGGATGACGCCCGAAGACTTTGAAAGCGCGTTGGCCGCGCACCGCACGTTCGTGTCGCAGACCTTCCGCAACGTGTTCCGCATGGTCGGCATGGGCGAGGAAGAATCCGCGCCCGCCGCCACCCCGGACACCGCGCCCGCCAGCCAGGACGAGCCTGACAGCGAAAGCGAACTGAGCGATCAGATCCGCCAGGCGTTTGGCAACGACGCGGACGACCTCCTGCGCCGCGCCCAGACGCTGTCCGGCAGCCACCGCGTGCGCAGCCTGCCCGAAAGCAGCCGCCGCCGCATGGAGATCCTGCTGCCTGCCGCGCTGCGCGCCGCGCTGCAGACGCCGGCGCCGCATGAAGCCGCAGTCCGTCTCTTCGACCTGATCGAAAAGATTGCGCAGCGCAGCGCGTACCTGGCCCTGCTGGCTGAATACCCGGACACGCTCGCCCGCGTGGCGCGCATGGTGGCCGCCAGCCCGTGGGCCGCGCAGTATCTGACGCAGCATCCGCTGCTGCTCGACAGCCTGATCGACTGGCGCACGCTTTTCGAGCCGCTGGACTTCGGCCAGATTGCCCGGCAACTGACCGCGGACCTGAACGCCTGCCGGCTTCCCGACGGCGACCCGGACGTCGAGCGCCAGATGAACCTGATGCGCGATGTGCAGCGCCAGGCCAGCTTCCAATTGCTGGCGCAGGATCTGGAGGGCGAGCTCACCGTCGAAAAGCTGGCCGACCAGTTGTCGGCGCTGGCCGACCTGCTGCTTACCGAAACCATCCGCCGCGCGTGGCCGCTCGTGAACAAGATCCCGGGCGCCGAACCGCACTTTGCCGTCATCGCGTACGGCAAGCTCGGCGGCAAGGAGCTGGGCTATGCGTCCGACCTGGACCTGGTGTTCCTCTTTGACGACCCGCGCGACGACTCCGCGGAGGTCTACGCCAAGCTGGGCCGGCGCATGTCGTCCTGGCTGTCGACCATGACGTCCTCGGGCCGGCTGTACGAGACCGACCTGCGCCTGCGGCCCGATGGGGACGCGGGGCTGCTGGCCGTGTCGCTCGAGGCCTTCGAGCAATACCAGCACAAGCACGCATGGGCCTGGGAACACCAGGCGCTGACCCGGGCGCGTTTTGCCGCCGGCGACGCCAGCTTGGGGGACCGCTTCGAAAAGATCCGCGAAGACATCCTGGTGGCGCCGCGCGACACGGCCGCGCTGCGCAATGAGGTGCTGGCAATGCGCGAGAAGATCAACGCCGGCCATCCCAACACGTCCGACCGCTTCGATCTGAAGCACGATCGCGGAGGCATGGTCGACGTGGAGTTCGTGACACAGTATCTGGTGCTGTGCCACGCGCGCACGCACCCGGTGCTGGTGCGCAACCTGGGCAACATCGCGCTGCTGCGCCTGGCCGCCGAAGCCGGGCTGATCCCGCCGGACCTCGCGGCGCGGTCGGGGGACGCCTACCGCACGCTGCGGCGCGTCCAGCACCAGTTGCGCCTGCAGGGGGTGGAAAAGGCCCGCGTGGGGCCCGACCAGCTCCAGGCAGAACGGGCCGCGGTCCGCGAACTCTGGACGACGGTGCTGGGCTGATGACAACTCGTCGTAAAATAAGGGTTTTTCCGCTTTTTCCTGACCGCCATGTCTGAACTCGTCCGCCCCAAACTCGACCTGCCCGCCGGCCGCAGCAAGGTGCTGATGCATTCGTGCTGCGCGCCCTGTTCCGGCGAGGTCATGGAGGCCATGACGGCCTCCGGGATCGATTACGCGATCTACTTCTACAACCCGAACATCCATCCGGTCAAAGAGTACGAAATCCGCAAGCAGGAGAACATCCGCTTTGCCGAGCAGCACGGCATCGAATTCATCGACGCCGACTACGACATGGACAACTGGTTCGACCGCGTCAAGGGCATGGAAGACGCGCCCGAGCGCGGCGAGCGCTGCACGGCCTGCTTCGACATGCGCTTCGAGCGCACCGCGCTCTACGCCCACGAGCATGGCTTTGACACCATCACCAGCTCGCTCGGGATCTCGCGCTGGAAGGACATGAATCAGATCAACGGCTGCGGCGAACGCGCCGCGGCGCGCTACGACGACCTGATCTACTGGACCTACAACTGGCGCAAGGGCGGCGGTTCGGCGCGCATGATCGAAATCAGCAAGCGCGAGAACTTCTACCAGCAGGAATACTGCGGCTGCGTCTATTCGCTGCGCGACACCAACCGCCATCGCCGCTCGCAGGGCCGCGAACGCATCCACATCGGCGTCAAGTTCTACGGCAAGGAAGACCTGATCAACGAAGAAAATCTCTGATCAGCGGGCGGCGCGGGCCCCGCGCCGCCCATGAAAAAGGCCTGGCAGTCCGCGCATCGTGCGCCCTCCAGGCCCGCTGCGGCGCCCCACGGGGCGCCGCAATGCTTTTTTGAAGCGATCAGTCCAGCGTCAGCACCGTCGCGCCCGTCGTCTTGCGCGAAGCCAGCGCCGTTTGCGCTTCGCCCGCCTGCTCCAGCGTGTAGCGCTGGTCGATGCGAACCTTGATCTTCTTCTTGAGCACCAGATCGAACAGCTCTTCGGAAGCCGACTGCAGCTTTTCCAGCGTGTTCACGTGGATGCCCAGCGAGGGACGCGTCACGTACAGGCTGCCCTTCTGGTTCAGGACGGCCAGGTTCACACCCGCCACCGGACCGGACGCATTGCCGAAGCTGACCATCAGGCCGCGCGGCTCGATGCAGTCCAGCGAGGTTTCCCACGTGTCCTTGCCCACGCCGTCGTACACCACCGGCACCTTCTTGCCACCCGTCAGTTCCAGGACGCGCTCGACCACGTTTTCACGCGAATAATCAATGGTTTCCCACGCGCCGTTCTCGCGCGCCAGTGCCGCCTTTTCGGGGCTGGATACCGTGCCGATGAGCTTGACGCCCAGCGCCTTGGCCCATTGGCATGCGATCAGCCCGACGCCGCCGGCCGCGGCATGGAACAGAATGGTCTCGCCGCCCTGCAGGCGGTAGGTCTGGCGGAACAGGTACTGCACCGTCAGGCCCTTGAGCATCAGGGCAGCCGCCTCGTCGAATTCGATGCCCTTGGGCACCTTCACGACCTGCAAGGCCGGCACGTTGCGGGCCTTGGCGTAGGCGCCGATGGGGCTTTGCCCGTAGGCCACGCGGTCGCCCTTCTTCAGGTGCTTCACATCAGCGCCCACCGCGGTCACCACGCCGGCGCCCTCGAAACCCAGGCCATGCGGCAGCGGATGCGGATACAAGCCCGTGCGGAAATAGATATCGATGAAGTTCAAACCGGCGGCGTGCTGCTCGATCGTGACTTCGTTGGCGGCCGGCGGCGGCACTTCCACCTCAACCAGCTTCAGGACTTCGGGACCACCGTGCTGCTCGATACGAATTGCCTTGACGAGATTGCTGGCCATGCTGGCCTCCTTTCATTGGAAATAATGCGAATTGACCAAAAATGCAGACTTCAACGCGTGGATTGCCTGTCGTCCTGCGCGGAAGGCGTGCGCATGGCGCCGCCCCCCATCAACGCAAACACCCCCGCCAGCACCAGGACGGTTCCGCCCATCTGCCACACGGTGATGGGCTCGTCGAGGAACCACGAGGCCAGGAACAGCACCGACACCGGCCCCACCATGCCCAGCAGCGAGGCGGTGGGTGCGCCGATCAGCGACACCGCCCACATCAGCATGAACACCGGCACCACCGTGTTCAGCGTGGCGTGAATGATGGAGTAGCCATAGACCGCCGCGGGCTGGATCAGCATCGACGGCGGGTGCACAACGAAGAACTGGATGATGCAGGCCACGCACGACACGAGCATGGCATACGCCACCAGACGCGTCGGGCCGATCCGCTTGATCAGTTCCCCGGAGCAAATCAGGTACACAGAATAGCTTGCAGCCGAGCCGAAAACGAACAAAGACCCTAACAGGACCTCGCCGCCCCCGCCGAAGGACAGGTCGTGCGCAAACACCAGCACCACGCCGGCATACGACAGCACCATGGCCAGCCATTGCCGGCGCTCGATCGGCCGCTTGAACCAAAGGGCCGACAGCAGCACGACGAGCGAGGGAGACAGGAACAGGATCAGGCGTTCGAGGCTGGCGGTGATGTAGCGCAGCCCCAGGAAATCCAGGAAGCTGGACAGGTAATAGCCCAGGAGGCCAAGCACGCACACCTGCAGGCGTTCCTTGGTGGTCATCACCACGATTTCGCCCCGGGCCGCGCGGCGCGACTGGTGCCACGCCACGACCGCGAAGAACGGCATCGCGAACAGCATGCGAAACGCGATCAGCGTGACCGCGTCGATCCCGTAGCGGTAGGTGAACTTGACGACGATGGCCTTGGCGGAAAAGAGGATCGCGCCAAGCACCGCCATGGCGATCCCGGCGGCGCGGCCGGAGGCCAGCGGGAGCGCCGTAAGCTTGGCAATACGATTCATGCGATGATTTTAAGTTCACCGCAAAATAAATTGCACGCCTTCTCTGATGCAAACCGCTTTCTTCGCAGCATGACCCGACAACGCGCTCTTACCTATATCCATATTGCCGCCGTGCTATTCGGCCTGACCGGCGTGTTCGGCGAACTGATCCAGGCCAGCGCCGCGGTCATCACGCTGGGTCGGGCGGCGTTCGCGGTCGTGGCGCTGGGCATCTTCGCGCGCATGCGCCGCAAGCCGCTGCTTGGCGTGCTGACCCCGGCGCAGTTGTTCGTGCTGGTGATCGCGGGCGCGCTGCTCGCGGCGCACTGGGTCACCTTCTTCATCTCCGTGAAGGTGGGCGGCATTGCCATCGCGACGCTCGGCTTTGCCAGCTTTCCCGCGTTCATCACCCTGTTTGAAGGCCTGATCTTCCGCGAACGCGTCCGGCTGGCTGAATGGCTGCTGCTGGGCCTGGTGACCGCCGGCCTGGTGCTTGTCACGCCCTCGTTCGACCTGGCCAACCAGGGCACCATCGGGCTCGCGTGGGGCCTGCTGTCCGGCCTGAGCTTTGCCCTGCTCGCGCTGAGCAACCGCCGCTCGGCATCCGGCATGGACCCGATGCAGGTGGCCTGCTGGCAAAACGTCGTGGTCGCGCTGGTGATGATGCCCTTCGCGGTCGGCCAGCTTCCTGCCCTGCCCGCGCAGGACTGGGTCTGGTTGGCGCTGCTGGGCGTCTTTTGCACCGGGCTGTCCCACTACCTGTTCGTGTCCAGCCTGACCCGGTTGAATGCCCGAAGCGCGGGGCTGGTGATTGCGCTGGAACCGGTCTACGCCATTGCGTTCGCCTGGGTGCTGTTCAGCCAGGAACCGACGCCGCGCATGCTGGCCGGCGGCGCCCTTATCGTGGCCGCCATCGTCTGGTCCGGGCTGCGCAAGCAGGCAACGGCAGCCGAACCGGCTTCAAAGATACAGCCTTGACAATAACTGACTAGGCAGTAAAATGCGCCGCATGACTGCCGCGCCTTCCCTGCCCACGCCCGTACCCGCCGAGTCGCCCGACGCCCCCGTCCATTACCGCAACGACACCCGTTGCATGGCCGAAGACAACGCGGGCTACCTTATCAAGCTGGCCTATCATTCCATGAACCGGATGCTGGACCAGGAGATGGCGCCGCTTGATCTCACCGCCATGCAATGGCGTCCGCTGGCCATGGTGTTCCTGGGCCGCGCCGATACGCCCGCCGAACTGGCGCGGCTCAACGACATGGACACCGGCGCCATGACGCGCGCGCTGGATCGCCTGGAAGCCAAGGGACTTTTGCGCCGGAACCGCAGCCAGGAAGACCGCCGTGTCGTCAAGATCGAACTCACCGAACTGGGCGAGGCCAAGGCCCGCGAAATTCCCGCCAACATTGCCCGCGCGCTCAATCATCATCTGCGCGGCTTCTCGACCGACGAGGTCACCCAGCTCATGCACTTCATGCGCCGGATGATCGCAAACGGGTCCGCCTCCGGCTCCCCGGCCGACCGCTGACGCCCACGCCCCGTGCTGGAGCCGGGGTTTTTATTTGGCATAATCGTTGCCTAGGCAAATACAGATTAATCAATTACTTTCAGCTAACAGTCAGGATGAAACGCCTTTTATCTACCGCATTGGTGCTGGCCCTCACCGGTTGCGCGCTGATGGAGCCGGCGCCCAAGCCCGTCGCCGCGCTTGATGCCGCCACGCTCGGGCTGACCGGTCAAGGCACCGAATGGCCCGCCGCGCAATGGTGGGAACGCTACGGCGACCCGCAACTGAACGCCCTGATGACCGAAGCGCTAGCCAACAGTCCCTCTATGAGCGCCGCGCAGGCGCGTCTGGCCAAGGCCAACGCCGCCGTCGGTATCGCGCGCGCCCCGCTGCTGCCGCGCGTGGACGCGGGCTACACCCTCAACCGCGAGCACCTGTCCAAGGACTACATCTACCCGGCGCCGCTGGGCGGCTCTGTCGTCAGCGACAACCGGCTGGCATTGGACTTCAGCTACGAGCTGGATTTCTGGGGCAAGAACCGTTCGCGCCTGCAGTCCGCGGTCTCGCAGCAGGAAGCCGCCAGCGCCGACGCGCAAGCCGCGCGCAACCTGCTCGCCAGCGCCACCGTGCGCGCCTACCTGAACCTGCAGAACGCGTTCGCCCAGCGCGACGTGCTGAACCGCGTGATCGCGCAGCGCGCCGAAGTCCTGTCGCTGACCCAGGGCCGCTACTCGGCCGGGCTGGACACGCAGGTCGAGGTCAAGCAGGCCGAGTCGTCGCTGGCCTCCGGCAAGGTCGAACTGACCCAGACCGACACCACGCTCGCCCAACTGCGTAACCAGGTCGCCGCGCTGGCCGGCGCCGGCCCGCAGCGCGGACAGGATCTGGTTCAGGTGTCGCTGACCGCACCGGCCGGCGCCGTTCCGGCCAGCGTGCCGCTCGACCTGCTCGGGCACCGTCCCGACGTCACGGCCGCCCGCTGGCGCGCCGAGGCGGCGCGTCACGCCATCGACGCGGCCAAGGCCGAGTTCTACCCCAATGTGAACCTGGCCGCGTTCGTCGGTTTTCAAGCGATTGGCACCGGCAACCTGCTGGGCGCCGACGCCCGCATGGCCGGCATCGGTCCGGCCATCACGCTGCCCATCTTCCACGGCGGCGAGCTCAACGCCAATCTGGCGGGCCGCCGCGCCGACGCGGATCTGGCAGTGTCGGACTACAACCAGACCGTGCTGGACGCCGCGCATCAGGTCGCCGACGCGCTGGATGGCCTGCGCCTGCTGGACCAGGAAAAGACCCAGCAACGCCAGGCGCGCGAGGCCATCGAGGCCGCCTACGCTCTGGCCGTCGACCGCTACAAGGCGGGCATGGGCAACTACATCACGGTGCTGATCGCGCAGACCGGCGTGCTGACGCAGGCCCGTCTTGATACCGACCTGCGCATCCGCGCCTATCAGCTCGACGCCAACCTCGCCACCGCCTTGGGCGGCGGCTACGCGCCGCAGGCCGAGCCTGCCCCGAACTCCATTCATTGAACGATCCCGGATTCAGACGTCATGAACGCTGCCACTCCCACCACCCATCCCGCCCGTAAACGCCTCCTGCTGACGGCGACCGGGGTTTTCATCGTTGCCGGCATTGCCTACGGCATCTGGTGGACGCTCTTCGGCGCCCATTTCGAAAGCACCGACGACGCCTACGTGCACGGCAACCTGGTGCAGATCACGCCGCAGGTGCCCGGCACCGTGGTCGCCATCGAAGCCGACGATACCGAAACGGTCACCGCCGGCCAGCCGCTGGTCCGCCTCGATCCCGCCGACACCGACATTGCCCTGCAGCAGGCGCAAGCCAAGCTGGCGCAGACTGTGCGCCAGGTGCAGACCTATTACGTGCAGAACGATGCGCTGGCGGCCGACGTCGACCTGCGCAATGCCGACATCCTGCGCGCCCAGGCCGAGCTGACCCGCGCGCAGAGCGACGTGAAGCGCCGCCAGCAGTTGGCCAAGTCGGGCGGCGTCAGCGGCGAGGAAATCCTGCACGCCGAGGTCGCGCTCAAATCCGCCCAGTCCGGCGTCGCGCAAGCCAAGGCGGCGCTGGCCGCCGCGCAGGCCAAGCTGGCGACCAACCAGGCGCTGACGCAAGGCACCTCGGTCGCCGATCACCCCGACGTGCGCCAGGCGGCGGCCGAGCTGCGCAATGCCTGGCTCGCGCAGTCGCGCACCGTGCTGCCCGCTCCCGTGGGCGGCGTGATCGCGCGCCGCAGCGCGCAGGTCGGCCAGCGCGTCGCCCCGGGCGCCGCCCTGATGACCGTCGTACCGCTCGATCAGGTGTGGATCGAGGCCAACTTCAAGGAAGGCCAATTGCGCAAGATGCGCATCGGCCAGCCGGTCAAGATGGTGGCCGATCTGTACGGCAGCGCGGTCACCTACCACGGCACCGTCGCCGGCCTGGACGCCGGCACGGGCAGCGCTTTCGCCCTGCTTCCCGCTCAGAACGCCACCGGCAACTGGATCAAGGTCGTGCAGCGCGTCCCCGTGCGGATCACGCTGGATCCCGAAGACCTCAAGCAGCATCCGCTGCGCGTGGGTCTGTCGATGGACGTTGAAGTCGACGTGGGCAAGGACGACGGCGCTCCGCTGACGCAAGTGGCGCGCAAGGAACCGGTCTGGTCGACCCGCGCGTTCGAGCCCGCCCACCATGAAGTCGACGCAATGATCGCAAAGATCATCGCCGCCAACGTCGCATCATGAGCACCGCCGCCCAGCCCGCGGGCGCAGGCGCGCCCCCAGACGCCGCCCGCCCGCCGGGCACGCATCCGCCGCTGGAGGGTGCGACCCGCATCATCGGGTCCATCGCCCTGTCGACCGCGGTCTTCATGAACGTGCTGGACACCTCCATCGCGAACGTGTCCATCCCCACCATCTCCGGCGACCTGGGCGTAAGCACCAGCCAGGGCACGTGGGTCATCACGTCGTTCGCGGTGGCCAACGCCATCACCGTGCCGCTGACCGGCTGGTTGACGCAGCGCTTCGGCCAGGTTCGCCTGTTTCTGATCTCCACGCTGCTCTTCGTGCTGGCGTCCTGGCTGTGCGGCTTCTCGCCCTCGCTTGAGGCGCTGATCGCCTTCCGGGTGCTGCAAGGCGCGGTGGCCGGCCCGATGATCCCGCTGTCGCAGACGCTGATGCTGGCCAGCTTCCCGAAGTCCAAGGCAGGCATGGCCCTGGCGGTCTGGTCCATGACAACGCTGGTGGCCCCGGTTGCCGGCCCGCTGCTCGGCGGCTGGATCTCCGACAACTACACCTGGCCCTGGATCTTCTACATCAACGTGCCGGTGGGCCTCCTGGCCGCCTGGATCAGCTGGCGCATCTACGGCAACCGCGAATCCGTCACGCGCAAACTGCCGATCGACAAGCTCGGCCTCGTTTTGCTCGTGGTCTGGGTGGGCGCGCTGCAGATCATGCTGGACAAGGGCAAGGAATTGGACTGGTTCGCCAGCCCCACCATCATCGCGCTGGCGGCGATCGCCTTCGTGGCCTTCGTGTTCTTCCTGATCTGGGAACTGACCGACGCGCACCCGGTCGTGGACCTGCGGCTCTTCAAGGTCCGCAATTTCACGGTGGGCGCGCTGACGCTGGCCGTGGCCTATGGCGTCTTCTTTGGCAACGTCGTGCTGCTGCCGCTCTGGCTGCAGAGCAACATGGGCTACACGGCGACCTACGCGGGCCTTGTGACCGCGCCGGTCGGACTGCTGGCGATCCTGCTCACCCCCATCGTGGGCAAGATGCTGGCCACGCGCGACCCCAGGCAGATCGTGACGGTCGCCTTCCTGATCTTCGCGCTGGTCTGCTTCATGCGCGCGGGCTTCAACACCCAGACGGATGTGCGCACGCTGATGATCCCGACCATCATCCAGGGCGCCGCAATGGCGGCATTCTTCGTGCCGCTCACCTCGATCACGCTGTCCAGCATGGAGCCCTGGCGCATCCCTGCCGCGTCGGGCCTCTCGAACTTCCTGCGGCTGACGGCGGGCGCGTTCGGCACGTCGATTTCCACGACGCTATGGGAAAACCGCGCAACCCTGCATCACGCGCAACTGACCGAGATTGCCCGGCCCGGCCAGCAGGCGTTCGACCAGACCATGAACTCCTTGCAGAACGGGCTGGGCGTCTCGCACCAGCAGGCGCTTACCATGGTGGACGGGCTGATCAATGCGCAGGCCTTCACGATGTCGGCGACGGACGTGTTCTACGCGTCCGCGATCATCTTCCTGCTGCTGACGGGTCTGGTCTGGTTCGCACGGCCGCGCGCCTCCAAATCGGGCGGCGGCGGCGCGGCGGAAGCGGCTGCCGGCGCGCACTGATTCGTTCGGCATCGGCAAAAAATCAAGGCGCCTCGCGGCGCCTTGTTTTTTTTGGACATGCACTTGTTGACCAAGCTGCGTTTGGACAGGCAGGTCAGTCCTTGAGCAAGGTGTGCCAGTCCCTGCGTTCGATGATGTCGGCCGACAGCGCGCTGACCGGAGACAGGTTGAACACGGACACCCCGCGCGCGCGCCAGAGCGGCGACGCAAAGCGGAAAGACGGCTCGATGAACTTCGGAAAGTTGCGCGTCAGCCGGCTGGTCTGCGGCTTGCCGCCTTCATCGTAGAAACGCAATCCGCCCTGCACGGTCAGGTCCAGTCCATGCACGTAGACCTCGCGCGCGCCGCCGGACATCAGGACCTGCAGCGCCGCATAGGCCACGGTATCGGCATCGAACACGCCCAGCGACGCATTGAAGCTGTAGCCCAGCCCCTGTTTTGCGTCCAGCAGTTCAACATCAGGCGAGGCGGCGGCAATGCGCTTGAGCACCGCTGGCGCAACGCTGCGTTCATAGGCGCGCCGGGAGATCAACTCGATGATGCAGATGCGGCAGCGGATTTGCTCCTGCGGAATGCCCTGCATGATGTAGCGCAGAACCTCGGGAAACACATACAGCGTCAGGTCGCGCCCGACGATATCGCGCACCAACTCAATGCGGTCCCGCACGAAGTTCTGGTCGATGATGCAGTAATACTTGAACTGCAGGTCGAACTTGCGCGACAGCGCGATGGAGCCATTGACGCCCATCGCCACGCCGATATCCATGCGGTCATACGGGATCTCGGAGATCGAAGGGCCGCTCAGGATCAGGTGCACCACCTTGTCGGCAGGGTCGTAGCCCTGCGACAAGGGAGTGATGCGCAATGAACGGCCGAACGCACGATAAGCGCTGATCGCGCCATCCTTGTCCCGCCAGATCCGCACGAATGGCCACAGGTGCTGATTGTGCCGCTGCGTGCGCGAACGCAGCATGCGGAAAAGCTTGCGGACAAACCGGTCGGCCCGCCCGCCGCCCACGTGCTCGGAGGGAGGAGAAAAAATCGAGTCGTTCATCTACTAACCAGACAGGCCTGCCCGCAACTGCACTTAACCGCCCCGGACCAGCGAAGCAATTGCGTCGCCGACCTCGGCCGTTGAAGCGTTGCCTTTCATATCCCGCGTCCGCGGGCCATCGGCCAGCACGGTTTCGATTGCCTTGACCACGGCGGCCGACGCATCGGGATACCCCAAGAAATCCAGCATCAATGCCCCGCTCCAGATCTGACCGATGGGGTTGGCGATGCCCTTGCCATAAATGTCCGGCGCCGAGCCATGCACCGGTTCAAAGAGCGACGGAAACTTGCGTTCCGGGTTGAGGTTTGCTGACGGCGCAATGCCGATGGTGCCCGTGCATGCCGGCCCCAGATCGGACAGGATGTCGCCGAACAGGTTGGAAGCCACCACGACATCGAACCAGTCCGGATGCTGCACGAAGTGCGCGCACAGGATGTCGATGTGGTATTTGTCCCAGCGCACATCGGGATAGTTCCCGGCCATGTCGGCAACGCGCTCGTCCCACCAGGGCATCGAGATGGAAATGCCATTGGACTTGGTGGCAGCGGTCAGGTGCTTGCCGCGCTTTTGCGCCAGCTCGAATGCGAACTTCAGCACGCGCTCGGCGCCGATGCGCGTGAAAACGCTTTCCTGGATGACCACTTCGCGGTCGGTGCCCTCGAACAGGCGGCCGCCGCTGTTGGAGTATTCGCCCTCGGTGTTTTCGCGCACGATGAAGAAATCGATCTCGCCGGGCTTGCGGTCGGCCAGCGGCGACGGCACGCCAGGCATCAGACGCACCGGACGCAGATTGATGTACTGATCGAATTCGCGGCGGAACTTGAACAGCGAGCCCCACAAGGCCTCGTGGTCCGGCACCGTGGCGGGCCAGCCGATCGAACCGAAGAAAATGGCCTCATGCTGGCCGATCTGGTCCTTCCAGTCGTCCGGCATCATCTTGCCGTGCTTGGCGTAGTAGTCGCAGCTCCAGTCGAAATGGTCCCACTGGAACTCGATTCCGAACCGCGTCGCCACGGCATCCAGTACCTTCAAACCTTCCGGCACGACTTCCTTGCCGATCCCGTCTCCGGGGAGCACCGCAATCTTGTGTTTCTTAGCCACCATGTCTTCCTTTGGTTTTCATTGATACACCGCCCGCAATGTTAGGCATAAACGGGCGCAACACAATACCCCCGTCCCCCGAACGGACGGACCTGCCGATTTGCCGCTTTGCGCCGATAAGGCTTAGCGCCGGCCCTTCGATCCCAGCAGCGACCCCAGGATTCCGCGCGTGAGTTCCCGCGCGATGGAGCGTGCCGAGCTTTTCGCGATGGTCTGCACCACGCCGTCGCGCTTGCCGCCGCGCGGTCCGGTCGACCCAAACAGCACGTCCTTCAGGCTGTCCATCAGCCCGCCGCTCTCGTCGGCAGGCGGCTCGGACGTCTTGGCGGAAGGCTGCCCGGACCGGGCCGGCGCATCCTTGGCCACCTGGGGTTCCGCTGGCGCCGCCGCGCGGCCCGCCAGGATTTCGTAGGCCGACTCCCGGTCGACCGCCTTCTCATATTTGGGCGCCAGGTCATTGCCTTGACGCAGCGCCTGCCGTTCGGCGTCCGTCGCCGGCCCGATACGGCTGCCCGGCGGCACGATGAAGGCCCGCTCGGTCGGCATCGGCCGCCCCTTGGCGTCAAGCAGCGACACCAGCGCCTCGCCCACGCCTAGCTCGGTAATCGCGGCCTCGATGTCCAGGCCAGGATTGGGGCGCATGGTCTGCGCGGCGGTCTTGACGGCCTTCTGGTCGCGCGGCGTGAACGCCCGCAGCGCATGCTGGACGCGGTTGCCCAACTGGCCCAGCACGGTGTCCGGGATATCCAGCGGATTCTGCGTCACGAAGTAAACGCCCACCCCCTTGGAGCGCACCAGGCGCACGACCTGCTCGATCTTGGTCAAAAGCGCCTGCGGCGCGTCGTTGAACAGCAGGTGGGCCTCGTCGAAGAAGAAAACCAGCTTGGGCTGGTCCATGTCGCCCACCTCGGGCAGCTTTTCGTACAGGTCGGCCAACAGCCACAGCAGGAAGATGGCATACAGGCGCGGCGCCTGCATCAGCTTGTCGGCCGCCAGCACATTGACGATGCCGCGGCCCTGCGCGTCGGTGCGCATCAGGTCGGCAACGTCCAGCATCGGCTCGCCAAAGAACTTTTCCGCGCCTTGCGATTCCAGCGCCAGCAAGCCGCGCTGGATGGCGCCGACGCTGGCCGAGGACACATTGCCGTAGCGCGTCTTCAGCTCGCCCGCCCGGTCGGCGACGTCCTGGAGCATCGCCCGCAGGTCCTTCAGGTCCAAGAGCAGCTGTCCTTCGTCGTCCGCCACCTTGAAAACCAGGGTCAGGACGCCTTCCTGCGTGTCGTTCAGTTCCAGGATGCGCGAGAGCAGCAACGGCCCCATATCGGTGATGGTCGCCCGCACCGGCAGCCCCTGCTCGCCAAAGACATCCCACAGCGCGACCGGGCTGGCGCCCCAGGCCGGCTCCGGCAGGCCCAGATTCTGCAGGCGTTCCTGCAGTTTAGGGCTGGACACGCCCGCCTGCGAAATGCCGGTCAGGTCGCCTTTGACGTCCGCCATGAACACGGGCGTGCCGATCCGGGAAAAGGATTCGGCCAGCACCTGCAGCGTGACGGTCTTGCCCGTGCCGGTGGCCCCCGTGATGCACCCGTGGCGGTTGGCCAGGGCCGGCAGCAGCGCCAACTCGGTCTGCGCGTTCTTGGCGATGACAAGGGGGTTGGGCATGGGCGGCTCCGGACCAGGGATCAGATGGATGCCCAAGTGTAGAGCCTGCCGCCCGCCTTGTGCGCGTGGCTATATGGACACAAGCATCCCTCTTGCCGGACGGGACAGCCGCCGGCACGGTAAAATGCCGTCTTTGCAGACACATTTTCCTGGGAAGCCATGGCCGGACACAGCAAATGGGCCAATATTCAGCACCGCAAAGGGCGCCAAGACGCCAAGCGCGGAAAGCTCTGGACCAAGATCATTCGTGAAATCACCGTGGCGGCGCGCGCCGGCGGCCCCGACCCGGACAGCAACCCCCGTTTGCGCATGGCCTGGGACAAGGCCACCGACGCCAACATGCCCAAGGACAACATCCAGCGCGCCATCCAGCGTGGCGCGGGCGGCGCCGACGGCGAGGCCTACGAAGAAGTCCGCTACGAAGGTTACGGTATCGGCGGCGCGGCGGTCATCGTCGACTGCATGACCGACAACCGCACCCGCACCGTCGCCGAAGTCCGCCACGCCTTCTCCAAGAATGGCGGCAACCTCGGCCAGGAAGGCTCCGTCGCCTTCATGTTCAAGCACTGCGGCCAATTCGTGTTCGCCCCCGGCACCCCTGAAGACAAGGTCATGGAAGCCGCCCTCGATGCTGGCGCCGAAGACGTCACCACCGACGAAGAAGGCGTGATCGAAGTCGTCTGCGCCCCGTCCGATTACGCGGCCGTGCGCAAGGCATTCGACGAGGCCGGCCTGAAGGCCGAAGTCGACGGCATCGTCATGAAGGCCCTGAACGAAACCGAACTCGCCGGCGACGACGCCGCCAAGATGCAGAAACTGCTCGACGCCCTGGAAAACCTGGACGACGTGCAGGAAGTCTATACGACCGTCATTTTCGACGAAGCGCAGTAACTCTCCCTTTCCTGGCGCGCCAGCGGCTCTGTCCGCCTGCGCGCCTCTTCAGACTCACGCAACATGAAACTCCTGGTAATTGGCTCGGGCGGCCGCGAACATGCCCTCGCCTGGCGGCTGGCCCGCTCCCCGCGCGTGCACAAGGTGTACGTCGCTCCGGGCAACGGCGGCACGCAACGGGCCGAGCAGATGGAAAACATCCCGCTCACCAATGCCGAGGAACTGGCCGATTTCGTCCAGCGCGAGGGGATCGCCCTGACGGTCGTCGGCCCCGAGGCGCCCCTGGCCGCCGGCGTCGTCGACGTCTTCCGCGCCCGTGGCCTGAAGATCTTCGGCCCCACCAAGGCCGCCGCGCAGCTTGAAAGCTCCAAGGATTACGCCAAGGCCTTCATGGTCCGGCACAACATCCCGACCGCGCGCTACGAAACCTTCACCGACCCGGCCAAGGCCCATGCCTACATCGACCAGGAAGGCGCGCCCATCGTCATCAAGGCCGACGGCCTGGCCGCCGGCAAGGGCGTCGTGGTTGCCGCCACCCTCGACGAAGCGCACGCCGCCGTCGACGCCATGCTGGGCGACGGCTCCATGGGCGAAGCCGGCGCACGCGTCGTCATCGAAGAATGCCTGATCGGCGAAGAAGCCAGCTTCATCGTCATGTGCGACGGCCGCAATGTGCTCGCCCTGGCCACCAGCCAGGACCACAAGCGCCTGCAGGACGGCGACCGCGGCCCCAACACGGGCGGCATGGGCGCTTACTCGCCCGCGCCCATCGTCACGCCTGAACTGCATCACCGCATCATGCGCGAAATCATCCTGCCCACCGTGCAGGGCATGACGCGCGACGGCATCCCCTACACAGGCTTCCTGTACGCCGGCCTGATGATCGCCCCGGGCGACGATCCCGACCGCGAAATCAAGACGCTGGAGTTCAACTGCCGCATGGGCGACCCCGAAACCCAGCCCATCATGATGCGCGTCAAGAGCGACCTGCTCGACGCGCTCGAGCACGCCGTCGAAGGCACGCTCGACCAGGCCGACATCGTCTGGGACCGCCGCACCGCCCTGGGCGCCGTGCTGGCCGCTCACAACTATCCCAACACGCCACGCACCGGCGACGTCATCCGCGGCCTGCCCGCCGATGCCGAAGACTGCATGGTGTTTCACGCCGCCACCCAGCTCGACGGCGACGAAACCAAGACCACCGGCGGCCGCGTGCTGTGCGTCACCGCACTGGGCGATTCGGTCAAGATGGCGCGCGACCGTGTCTACGAAGCCATCGACCGCATCCACTTCGATGGCCGGCAGTACCGCTCCGACATCGGCTGGCGCGCGCTCAAGCCGTCTCAGCAAAAGCCCAAGTCCAACGCGTAACCGGAACCGCCCATGACCGCTCTGCCCGTCTCCGCTGTCCGGGACTACCTCACCGGCCTGCAAGCCCGCATCGTGGGCGCGCTGGAAGCGGCCGAAGGCGGCCCCTTCCGCACCGACGAATGGGTGCGGCCGGAGGGCGGCGGCGGGCTGTCGCGTCTGCTCGAAGGCGGCCAGCTCTTCGAGCGCGCCGGCGTGCTGTTCAGCCACGTTCAGGGGTCCAAGCTGCCCCCGTCGGCCAGCGCGCATCGGCCGGAGCTCGCCGGCCGCTCATGGGAAGCCATGGGCGTGTCCATGGTGCTGCATCCGCGCAATCCGTACGTGCCCACCACGCACATGAACGTGCGAATGTTCGTCGCGGCCGCGCGGCCCGGCCACGACGAGGCCGACGTCTTCTGGTTCGGCGGCGGCATCGACCTCACGCCGTACTACCCCTTCGAAGAAGACGCCCGCCACTTCCACACGGTGTGCCGAAACGCGCTGGCGCCCCACGGGCCCGATTACTATCCGCGCTACAAGCGCTGGTGCGACGAGTACTTCTTCCTCAAGCATCGCGACGAAACCCGCGGCATCGGCGGCGTCTTCTTCGACGACTTGAACGCGCCCGGCTTCGACGCGTCTTTCGCTCTCACCCGTTCAGTCGGCGACGCGTTCCTGGACAGCTACCTGCCCATCGTCGACAAGCGCCGCGGCATCGCCTACACCGAGCGCGAGCGCGACTTCCAGGCCTACCGCCGCGGCCGCTACGTCGAATTCAACTTGGTCTTTGACCGCGGCACGCTGTTCGGCCTGCAATCCGGGGGCCGCACCGAATCAATCCTGTTGTCCATGCCGCCACTCGCGCAATGGCGCTACGACTGGCAGCCTGAAGCCGGCACGCCCGAAGCCGAGCTGGCCGCCTACCTCAAGCCGCGGGACTGGGTTTGAAACGCATCGGCCTTTTCGGCGGCAGCTTCGACCCCGTTCACGTCGCCCACATCGCGCTGGCGCAGAATGCCTTGCAGTCGCTTGGCTTGGCCCAGGTGCAGCTCATCCCCGCCGCCAACCCCTGGCAGCGCGCTGCACTGAACGCCACCGCCGCCCATCGCCTCGCGATGCTGGAACTGGCCATCGCCGGCCATCCGGGGCTGGCGGTCAATCCCATTGAAATCGAGCGCGGCGGCGCCACCTACACCATCGACACGTTGCGCGCGCTCCCGCAGGACGCGCGCTATGTGTGGTTGCTGGGCGCCGACCAGCTCGCCAATTTCTGCACCTGGCGCAATTGGCGCGACATTTCCAGCCTTGTCGACCTCGCCGTGGCCACCCGCCCCGGCACGGCCCTCAGCGCACCGGCGGAACTGGCGCAATGGCTGCAGGAACAAGGCCACACCCTGCAAGAACTCCCTTTTCCGCCCATGCCGGTGTCGGCTTCCGAAATCCGCCAGCGCCTCGCGCAGGGCCAATCCACCGACGGACTGCTCGACGCATCCGTCGCCGCATATATTGCGGCGCACAAACTCTACCGATAAACCTCCCCGCCCGGCGCCGCCGGTCAGCCGCCGCTGCCATCGAGCGGGTTATATTTGCAGCTATGGATATACAGAAACTCCAACGCGCCGTCATCGACGCCCTCGAAGACGTCAAGGCGCAAGACATCAAGGTCTTCAGCACCACGCATCTGACCAGCCTTTTCGATCGCGTCGTGATTGCAAGCGCCACCTCCAACCGCCAGACCCGCGCGCTGGCATCCAGCGTTGCCGATCGCGGCCGCGCCATGTCGCTGACCGGCATCACCATCGAAGGCGAGGACACCGGTGAATGGGTCGTCGTCGACCTCGGCGATGTCGTTGTGCACATCATGCAGCCGGCCATTCGGCAGTACTACAACCTCGAAGAAATCTGGGGCGGCAAGCCGGTGCGCGTGAAGCTCCTGCCCGAATCGACCCGCCCCGCTCCTGTCCCCAGCGACAGCGGCAGTGGTTACGACGACCTCGAAGACTGACCACGCCGTGAAGCTGATCGTCGTCGCGGTGGGCACGCGGATGCCGGACTGGGTGCAAACTGCCTGGGACGACTACGCCAAGCGCCTGCCGGCCGACTGCGCGCTGGAACTGCGCGAGATCAAGCCCGAGCCCCGCACGACCGGCAAAACTCCGGCCCAGATGATGGCGGCCGAGGCCAAGCGCATCGAGGCGGCTCTGCCCGCCAATGCGCTGCGCCTTGCCCTGGACGAACGCGGACGCGATCTCACCACCATGGCGCTGTCGCAAAAGCTTGAACAGTGGCGCGCGGGCGGACAGGATGTCGCGTTTCTCGTCGGCGGCCCCGACGGACTGGATCCCGCGCTCAAGGCGTCCGCCAGAGACCAGTTGCGCCTGTCGTCCCTCACGTTGCCTCATCCCATGGTGCGCGTGGTCCTGGCCGAACAGCTCTACCGCGCCTGGGCCATCATGACCAACCACCCCTACCACCGCGCGTGACCGCCGCCTGGCGGCGCCTGCCCTGCTCCGCATGACCGACACCGCCAATCCCTCCCGTTCTTCCCCGCGCCTGTATCTCGCCTCCGCCAGCCCGCGCCGCCGCGAGTTGCTGAACCAGATCGGCCTGGCGCACGAGGTTCTGCTCGTTCCGTCCCCGCCCGGCGAGGACGAACCGCAGCATCCGGGCGAAAGCGCCGCTGACTATGTGCAGCGCACCGCCCGCGACAAGGCCCTGCGCGGCCGCGACTGGATGCGTGCGCACGCCATGCCCGCCCTGCCCCTGCTCGCGGCCGACACCACCGTCATCCTGGCGGGCGAGGTGCTGGGCAAACCGGCGGACCGTGACGACGCCATCCGCATCCTGCGGGCGCTGTCCGGCGCCACGCATGAAGTCCATACCGCGGTCGCGCTGTGCAGCGGCGACCGCCTGCTGGAAGCCGTCTCCATCACCCAAGTCCGCATGCGCGCCTTGCAAGAAGACGAAATCGGCCGCTATTGCGACAGCGGCGAACCCTTCGGCAAGGCGGGCGCGTATGGCATCCAGGGCTTGGCGGGCACATTCGTCTCGCACATCGCCGGCAGCTACACAGGCGTCATGGGCCTGCCGCTGTTCGAAACCGCCAACCTGCTCCGCGAGGCCGGCATCCAGGTGCCCTGACACCGATTCGGCCCGCAAGAAAAAATCCCCCGCGCCGCAAGGCTTCGGGGGATTTTTTTTATCTGCGTGGCGCTGTTGTTCAGCTCTGACGGACGGGTTCGCCGAGGGCGACCTGAGGCTGCGACGCCGCAGGCGTGCCCGCGCTGTCCAGGGTGGCATGCAGTTGCTCCTGGTCCAGCTCGCCTTCCCAGCGCGCGACGACCACGGTGGCGGTCGCATTACCCACCAGGTTGGTCAGCGCGCGGCATTCGGACATGAAGCGGTCCACACCCAGGATCAGCGCCATGCCCGCGACCGGCACCGAAGGCACCACAGACAGCGTGGCCGCCAGCGTGATGAAGCCCGCACCGGTCACGCCGGCCGCGCCCTTCGAGCTCAGCATCGCCACCAGCAGCAGCAGGATCTGGTCGCCCAGCGAGAGCGGAATGTCGCAGGCCTGCGCAATGAACAGCGCAGCCATCGTCATGTAGATATTGGTGCCGTCCAGGTTGAACGAATAACCAGTGGGCACCACCAGACCGACCACCGACTTCGAGCAGCCCGCGCGTTCCATCTTCTGCATCAGCGTGGGCAGAGCGGCTTCCGACGAGCTCGTGCCCAGCACCAGCAGCAGTTCTTCGCGGATGTAGCGGACCAGCTTGAAGATCGAGAAACCGTTGTAGCGGGCAACCAGGCCCAGCACGACGACGACAAACAGCACCGACGTCGCGTAGAACGTGCCCACCAGCATCGCCAGGTTCACGACCGACTTGATGCCGTACTTGCCGATGGTGAACGCCATCGCGCCAAAGGCGCCGATGGGTGCGGCCTTCATCAGGATCGCCACCATCTTGAAAATGGGCTGCGCCAGCGCCGTCATGAAATTCAGGATCGGCTTGCCGCGCTCGCCCACCATGGCCAGCGAAATGCCGAACAGCACGGCCACGAACAGCACCTGCAGAATGTCGCCACCCACGAACGGGCTGAAGATGGTCGTGGGAATCACGTTCATCAGGAAGCCGGTGATCGTCGAGTCATGCGCTTTGGCGACATAGCCGGACACCGCCTTCTGATCCAGCGTGGTCGGGTCGATGTGCATCCCGGCGCCAGGCTGCACGATATGGCTGACCACCATGCCGACGACCAACGCCAATGTCGAGAACACCAGGAAATACAGCATGGCCTTGCCAGCCACGCGCCCAACCTTCTTCAGGTCGCTCATGGCGGCAATGCCGGTTGCCACGGTCAGGAAAATGACCGGTGCAATGATCATCTTCACCAGCTTGATGAAGGCGTCGCCCAGCGGTTGCATCTGCTGACCGAGCTCGGGCTTGAATGCGCCGAGCAAAATGCCCACCACAATGGCGAAGATCACCTGCACATACAGGATTTGATAGAACTTGAGCTTGCGCGCGGGCGCGCTGTGATCCACTTCGATCATTGGGATTGTCCCCACCAAGGCCCCTTGCTCCGCGCAGCGTGGCGCGTGCGACGTCGGGGCGTTATCTGTTTTATGGCCATGCGTTCCTGCCGCCAGCCGATTTCACCGCGGGGATGTGCCGCGCGGCTTGCCGGTATATATGCAATACCCATGCCAGGTCGGCCGGCCAACCACTCCCCCAGATAAACCCTTGAAAATGCTGAATTTCCTCGAATATTGGCGATTCTGCGGCCGACATCGAAAGGCGAAACTCCGCACAGAAACCCGCTAAAATGTGCGGAAAACCGCACACCATGACCGGCTCTTCTTCTTCCCCTCTTTCCCCGCCTGCCTCCCCCCGCGCCTGGTCCTGGCCGTGGCGGGTGGCCGTGACGCTGCTTGCCGTCGGCATCGTCGCCGCCACGTTGCACACCGCCACCCAATGGGCACGCGACGGCGCGCTGCGCGAGGCCGCCCTCCAGGCCCGCAGTACCGGCCAGATCAACGCCGCGCTGCTGCGCAACAACCTCGACAAATTCCGGGCGCTGCCCTTCGTGCTGACGCAGGACGTCGATCTGCGCGCCGCGCTTCAAGGCGCGAGTTCGAGGCAGATCGAGGCCCTGGACGAAAAGCTCGAGGCGCTCAGCCGCGGTGTCGGCGCTTCCGCCATCTACGTGCTCGACAAAAAGGGCCTGGCCATCGCGGCCAGCAACTGGCGAGAACCCGCCACCTTCGTCGGCGTCGACTACGAATTCCGTCCGTACTTCCAGGGGTCGGTCGTGCACGGCTCGGCCGAACACTTCGCGCTGGGCACGGTCAGCCACGAAGCAGGGCTCTACCTGTCGCGGCGCGTGGACGACGCGCAGGGCGCGATGCTCGGCGTGGTGGTCCTGAAAGTCGACTTCCGGGACCTGGAGGCCGACTGGCGGCAGGCAAATGCCGTCATCTTCGTGACCGATGAACACGGCGTCGTGCTGCTCGGTAATATTCCAGACTGGCGTTTCAGGGTGCTGGCGCCGCTTTCGCCCGCGCTGGCCGAGACGCTGCGCACCAGCCTGCAATTTGGCGACGCCAAATTCCAGCCCCTTCCGGTCACACCGCCGCTGCAGGCCACAAGCAACGGGCAACTCATACGCACCGACGACGCGTTGCCCCGCGCCGCCGCCGGCGCCCCGTTGCTGCACACCACCCTGCCGGTCATCGAATCGCCCGGCTGGACGCTGCACCAGTTGTCGCCGGTTCAGGCGGCCATGAACCAGGCCAGCGCCAACGCCCAACTCGGCGCTTTGCTCACGCAAAGCGTGCTCGCCGCGCTGATCGGCGTGGTGTTGTACCGCCGCCATCGCAACCAGGAACGCGCAGAGCAACAGGCCGCCGTCCAGCAACAGCTCGCGGCGCTGGTGGACGAGCGCACGGCGCAACTGCGCGACGTGAACGCCAAGCTTGTCGACGAGATGGACGAACGCCAAAGCGCTGAATCCCAACTCCACACCATGAAGGACGAACTGGTCCAGGCCAGCAAGCTGGCATTACTGGGCCAGGTCGCGGCGGGCGTCGCACACGAGGTCAACCAACCCGTCGCCGCCATCCGCGCCTACGCCGACAACGCCGTCGAATTCCTGCGGCGCCGCGACGACGGCGCCGTCCAGGAAAACCTTAGCACCATCGCGGCACTGACCGACCGCATCGGGCACATCACCGGCGAACTTCGCGCCTTTTCGCGCAAGGCGGGCGCAACAGTCGGCCCGACCGATCTGATGGAAGCCCTGGAAGGGGCGATCCTGCTCGTGGGCCCGCGCGCCCGCCGACAAGGCGTCACACTGCAAAGCCCGACCCGCAACCAGAACTGCCGCGTCCAAGCCAATCGCGTCCGGCTTGAGCAGGTGCTGGTCAATCTATTGCAGAACGGGCTCGAAGCGCTGGAAGGCGCACGAAACGGCCGGATAGTTATCGCCCTGCAAGACCTCGGCGACACCGTGCAAGTACAGGTTCACGACAACGGCCCCGGCCTGTCCGACCAAGCCCGCGCTCGGCTCTTCACGCCATTTCACACGACCAAGCCGGATGGCCTGGGCCTGGGCCTCGTCATCAGCCGCGACATCGTCGCCGAATTCGGCGGCGAACTACGCGCCGCCCGGCCCGATGACGCCAGCTTGTCGTCTCCCCATGCGCCCGACACGGGCGCCTTGTTCATCCTGACCCTGCGCAAAGCGCCGGATCAAACCCACGCACCGAGCACTCACCATGACGCGCGCCCCTGATCCGCAGCTCTCCAATGCCGACGCGGCAACTGCCGCAAAGTCCTCAAAGGCCGCATCGTCAGCATCTGCCGCCGCGGCCGCAACAGCCGTACAAACCGCCGACGTGACCGACGATCGCGTGCAGCGACCTGTCGCGCCCCACGCCGTCTTCATCGACGACGACGAAGAACTGCGCCGCGCCGCCCTGCAAACCTTGAAGCTTCACGGTATCTCGGTCGCGGCACATGCCAGCGCCCGCGCTGCGCTGCCGGCCCTGGACCGGAACTTCGACGGCGTGGTGGTCACCGATATCCGCATGCCGGACATCGACGGACTCGAACTCTTCCAACGGCTGCGGGCCATCGACCCTGATATCCCGGTCATCCTGATCACCGGCCACGGCGACATCGCCACCGCGGTTCAGTGCATGCGGGAAGGCGCGTACGACTTCCTGTCCAAGCCCTATCCCGCCGACCGCCTGGTCGCCGCCATCAGCCACGCCGCCGAAATGCGGCGCCTGGTCCTCGAAAACCGCCGTCTCCGAGAAGCCGCATTCACCGTCGAAGCCGACGAAGTGCCGTTTATCGGCACGACACCCGCCATGCAGCGCATCAAGCAAACCTTGCGCCACATTGCGGACGCGGATGTCGATGTGCTCGTCGAAGGCGAAACCGGCACCGGCAAGGAAGTCGTGGCCACCGCGCTGCACCGGCTAAGCCGCCGCCGACACTGCGCGCTGGTCGCCATCAACTGCGGCGCCCTGCCGGAAAGCGTCATTGAAAGCGAACTCTTTGGCCACGAACCGGGCGCTTTCACCGGTGCACAAAAGAAACGCATCGGCCGCATCGAACATGCCAGCGGCGGCACACTGTTCCTCGACGAGATCGAAAGCATGCCGCTCGCCGTCCAGGTCAAGCTGCTGCGCGTGCTTGAATCACGCCAGATAACCCCGCTCGGCAGCAACGAAGTCCGCAACCTCGACCTACGCGTTGTCGCGGCCACCAAAGAAGATTTGGGCAGCCCCGCCATCCGCGCCAAGTTTCGCGAAGATCTGTTCTACCGCCTGAACGTCGTCACGATCCGCCTTCCCCCCCTGCGGGAACGCCGCGAAGACATCCCGCTGCTCTTCGCCCACTACCTCGGCCACGCCTCGCGCCGCTTCCAGCGCGACATCCCCGACATGCCCGCCTCGATCCGCCAACACCTCATGACGCACGATTGGCCGGGCAACGTGCGCGAACTCGCGCACTTCGCAGAACGCTTCGTGCTCGGCGTCCTCAACGGCACGGCACCCGAACCCACCCCAGCGCAAGCCGGCTCCCTCAGCCTCCCCGAACGCATGGAACAGGTCGAAGCTCAGATCATCCGCGATGCCCTCACTGCCCACCGCGGCGACATCAAGGCCACCCTCGACACCCTAGGCATTCCCCGCAAGACGTTCTACGACAAGCTCCAACGCCATGGCATTGACCGCCAGGAATACGTTGGTCTATCCCGCGGCCCACTCTAACGAATACGCTGCGCCGATAATCCGGCGCAGCGCGCGCTTATATCTCACCAACAAAACAAAAACCCCTCGCGGCGCCAGCCGCGAGGGGTTTCTTTATTCGAACTTCGAACGATACAAAGACAAAACCCCGCAGGGGAAACCTGCGGGGTTTTGAGCAATAAAAGCCTGACGATGACCTACTTTCACAGACGTCCGTCCACTATCATCGGCGCGAAGGCGTTTCACTGTCCTGTTCGGGATGGGAAGGAGTGGTACCACCTTGCTATGGTCGTCAGGCGTAACTGGTTGAGCGGCTGCGGTTAGGCAACTGCTCCAATCTTGGAAGAAGCGCAACGTGTGGCGATCAGAGCTTGGAGCTCGATGATCGACGCACAGTGGGTGTAATTGTGTTGGCTGGCTGCTGACGGTGCAGCCAGTATTTTGTATTGAACGACACTTGGAACGCTATATCACCAGGTCAATAACCATCAG